>JBEBAJ010000065.1:0-10294 GCA_041158965.1 Pseudomonadota bacterium
GGGAGATGACGGCGATTTTGGCGCGCGAGCCAGCATCGCGGGCACATGATTTGATCTCCAGCAGGCCCTGTTCGATTTCGGGCACTTCCTGGCGAAACAGCTCGATCATGAACTCGGGGGCCGATCGCGACAAGATGATCGGGGCGCCGCGCAATGTGGCGTCCACTTCCATGATCATGGCCCGCACGCGGTCGCCGTTGCGCAGGTTTTCTTTCGGGATCATCTCGCTGCGACGCAGGCGGCCTTCGACGCGCCCGCTCTCGACAATGATGTCGCCTTTGTCCATGCGCTTGACGGTGCCGACAAAAATCTTGTCGCCGCGTGACATGAACTCATTGAGCAACATCTCGCGCTCAGCGTCACGGATCTTTTGCAAGATGACCTGTTTGGCCGCCATGGCGCCGATGCGACCAATGGGCAGGGATTCAATCGATTCTTCGATGTACTCGCCCTCTTCCACGTCGGCCACGCGCTCGCGGGCGTCCATCAGCATTTCTTCGGCGTCGGGGTTTTGCAAACCGGCCTCGTCGGGCACCACCAGCCAGCGGCGGAAGGTTTCGTACTCGCCAGTGTCGCGGTTGATGGCCACACGGATGTCCACCTCGCTGTCATACAGTTTTTTGGTGGCTTGGGCCAAAGCGGCTTCCACCGCGCCAAATACGACATCGTGCTCGACATTCTTCTCGCGGGCGATGGCTTCAACCAACATCAACATTTCACGGTTCATAAGTAGCTCCTGTTCACTCCAGGGAATCGGCGGCTTGACGCCGCCCTTTGAAATCGACGATCGGGGCCAAACGGGCCTCTTTCAATTCGTCCAGATGAAAGCCCAGCACCTGCAAAGGCGCGGGCTCTTTTTTGCGACTGACCCGAGCCCCCGGCTTGGTGGCCGGTTCGTCGCGCCAACTGATTTGCCAGTGTCCCGGCTCGGCGCCTGCTTCCAGCAGACCCCTGAATTTTTTGCGCTGCGCGGACACCATGCCTTGGGCCGCAGCACCCATGGGCTGGCGCAAGGTCAGATCGATGACCTGCCCGGTGAAACGCTGAAAATCTGACTCACCACGCAAGGGGCGGTCAATGCCAGGTGAGGATACCTCCAGGCGCCGGTACTCGACCCCATCGACCTCCAGGGCATATTGCAATTGACGGGTGACTTTTTCACAATCTTCAACTTGCACAAAGCGCTCGGGCTGACCGGCTTGCCAGGGCCAGTCAATGGTCACGCGCAGCAAACCTCCGGCCGATCGCTCGATGTCGATCAGCTCAAAGCCCAGACTTTGGGCGGTTTGATGGGCCAGCTCTTGAAAATTCATGGGTGAAATGGGCATAGACCAAAAAAAACGGGCGGTAGGGTTCCGCCCGTTTGGTCGATTTTTCTCAATTATAACTCATAAACATTCAGGTTTGAATATATTTGGAGGCCAGACGCGCTGTGGCGGGCGATGGGCAAAGGCTTAGGGCTGGAATGAGGCCTGAATCAAGCTGCGGGTGTAGTCATGAAGGGGCCTGGACAAGACCGACTCGGCCTCGCCTTGCTCGACCACCTTCCCCTGGCGCAAGACCAGGATGTGATGCGCCATGGCCTGCACGACCGCCAGGTCATGGGTGATCAGCACATAGGAGAGGCCTCTTTTTTTCTGCAATGTTTGCAAAAGTTCCAAAATCTGCTTTTGAATCGATACATCCAGCGCGCTGGTGGGCTCGTCCAAGACCAGCACCTCGGGCTCAACGATCAAGGCACGGGCGATGGCCAGGCGCTGGCGTTGCCCGCCCGAGAACTCGTGCGGATAGCGGTCAAGCAATCCTGGAAAAGCCGTCTCGGTCATGCCCACCTCGGCCAAGGCCGATAATGCGCGTTCGCGGCGCTCTGGACCACCCAGATCGGGATGGTGGACGCGCAAGCCCTCGGTCACGATTTCGTTCACGGTCATGCGCGGTGACAAAGAAGAAAACGGGTCTTGAAACACCACCTGGATGCGTCGGCGCAAACCCAAATTCACCACCTGGGACGGGCCCCAAGCCTCGCCCCAAAGGGTCAGGCGGCCCGCGTGGGGGTGCAAACCCAGCAGGGCCAAGGCCAGGGTCGATTTGCCCGAACCCGACTCTCCCACCACGCCCAGCGTCTGGCCCTGACGAAGCTCGAAATCGACCCCCTCCAGGGCCCTGAAACGGCCCGCTTGAAACCATCCGCGCCAACCGCTTTGGGAGACGGCGTAATCGACGCACAGCCCCTGCCCCTGAATGCGGCTGGGGTCATCAGCGGCGGGGCGCACGTCGCGCACCGGCAGGCTTTGCACCAGGCGCTGGGTGTAGGGATGGTGCGGACGGCTCAAGACCTGCTTGACCCGGCCCTCCTCCACACAATGGCCTTGCTCCATCACCAACACCCGGTCGGCAAATTGGCGCACCATGGGCAAATCGTGGGTGATCAGCAAGACCGCCAAACCATGCTGGCGCTGCATTTCGCGCAATAGATCCATGATCTGCCCGCGCAATGACACATCCAGAGCGGTGGTGGGCTCATCGGCCAGCAAGAGTTTGGGACGGCCTGCCAGGGCCATGGCAATCATGGCACGCTGGCGCTGACCGCCCGAGAGCTGGTGCGGATAATGCCGGGCTTTGAGCGCCGGATCGGGCAAACCCGTGCGTTCCAGCCAGGCCACGGCCTCGTTCCAGGCCTTTTGACGACTTAGACCCGATTTGAGCTCCAACACTTCGGCGATTTGGTCGCCGACTGTGAAGAGCGGGTTCAAGGCGGTCATCGGCTCTTGGAAAATCATGGCGATCTCGCCGCCGCGCACGCCACGCAGGCGAGACACTGACATCTTGAGCAGGTCTTCACCCTGCCACAAGGCGCGCCCACTGACATGGGCCCCTTGCGCCAGACGCAAAAGGCTGAGCGCAGACACCGACTTGCCAGAGCCAGACTCGCCCACCAAGGCAAGCTTTTCTTCGGCTTGCATCGAAAACTCGAGGCCATGCACCACTTCGCGCCCGCCAAACGAGACACGCAATCGCTCCACAGACAGCAAGGTCATGGCGCCACCTCGCTGTCTTGCAACCGGGGGTCGAGAGCGTTGCGCAGGGCATCGCCCATGAAGGTCAGCAACAAGAGTGAGACCACCAGCAAGGCGAAAGTGGACATGGAAATCCACCAGGCGTCGATGTTGTTTTTGCCCTGTGCCAGCATTTCACCCAGGCTGGGGGTGCCGGGTGGCACGCCTAACCCCAAAAAATCGAGGCTGGTCAAGGCCAGGATGGCCGCACTCATGCGGAAAGGCAAAAACGTCACCACTGGTGTGAGGCTATTGGGCAAGACATGGCGCCACATGATCTGCCAAGGCCCCAGGCCCAGCGCCCGAGCGGCACGCACGTAGTCAAGCTGGCGGTTGCGCAAAAATTCGGCACGCACATAGTCAGACAAGCCCATCCAGCCGAACAGGCTGAGCAAGATGAGGAGCAAGGAGACACTGGGCTCAAACACGGCGGAAAAAATGATCAAGAGATACAACTCTGGCATGGCGCTCCAAATCTCGATCAGGCGCTGCATGCCCAAGTCGGTTTTGCCGCCAAAGTAGCCCTGTATGGCACCGGTCAGGATGCCCAAAAGCGTGCCGGTCACGGTGAGGGCCAGGGCGAACAGAATCGAAACCCGAAAACCGTACAGCAAGCGGGCCAGCACATCACGGCCCCGGTCGTCGGTGCCCAGCCAGTTGTCCGCCGATGGGGCAGAAGGGTTGGGCTCTTTGGCAAAGTAATTGATGGTCGTGTGGTGATAAGGGTTGATCGGGAAGATCGCCCAATTGCCATCGCGCCCCAGTTGCTGCCGAATGAAGGGGTCGAGGTAATCGGTGGGCGTCTGAAAATCGCCGCCAAAGGCGGTCTCGGGCGGGTTGTGAAGAATGGGCACATGCCATTGACCCTGGTAGCGCACCAGCAAAGGCTTGTCGTTTGAAACCAACTCGGCGATCAGGCTGAGCGCAAACAAGGACACGAACAGCAGCAGGCTGATGAGGCCCAGCCGGTGGCGACAAAATCGTTGCCAGGCGCGTCGGGAAGGAGAGAGGCTGCGCTTCATGGTCAATCGAATTTCACGCGCGGGTCCACCCACACATAACAGAGGTCACTGATGAGCTTGGTGGCCAAACCGATGAGGGTGAACAGGTAAAGGGTGCCCAGTACCACCGGGTAGTCGCGCTTCATCACGCTCTCGTAACTGAGCAACCCCAGGCCGTCGAGCGAGAACAGGGTTTCGATGAGCAGGGAGCCCGTGAAGAAAGCCCCGATAAATGCCGCCGGGAAACCGGTGACCAAGGGAATCAGGGCGTTGCGCATGACATGACGATAAAGCACCCGTCGCTCGCTCAAGCCTTTGGCCCGGGCCGTGATGACGTACTGTTTGCGGATTTCTTCCAAAAAGGCATTTTTGGTGAGCATGGTGGTGACCGCAAAAGCCCCCAAGACACTGGCCGTGACCGGCAAAGTGATGTGCCAGAGGTAGTCCACCACCTTGGCCCCCCAACTGAGCTCCGCCCAATTGGGCGATGTCAGGCCGCGCAGCGGAAACCATTGCAATTGGCCGCCAAAAATCACCAGCAGCGCGACGCCCAGCACAAAACCGGGAATCGCATAGCCCACCAGCACCACCAGACTGCTGAGGGTGTCAAAGCGGGTGCCCGCGCGCACCGCCTTGGCAATGCCCAAGGGAATGGAGATCAGATAACTGAGCAAGAAAGTCCAAAGGCCCAAGCTGATCGAGACCGGCAGTTTTTCCTTCACCAGCTCCCAGACGGTTTTGGGCTGATAAAAACTCTTGCCCAGATCAAAACGGGCAAACTGCCCCAGCATTTGGACAAAACGCTCAGTGGCTGGCTTGTCAAAGCCGTACAGTGCCTTGATTTCTTCGATGCGTGCCGCATCGACCCCCTGACGGCCTCGATAACCGGCGCCACCACTGGCGCTGCCCTCGCCCCCGGTGTCGCGGCCCTGCAATTGGGCCACCATCTGCTCGACCGGGCCGCCAGGCACAAACTGCACCACCGCAAAAGTAATGAGCAAGACCCCGAACAAGGTCGGGATCATCAACATCAGACGCTTGAGGACATACCACCACATGTTCAGGGCCCCTTGATCTCACGCGACCACCAGGTGCTGGTGGCCCAGGCTTCGGGTTGGTAGTACACGGGTGTGACGGAAGGTTGGGCAAATCGTGCGGCCCGCCATGCCACCCGATGCACACTGCCATACCAGTGTGGAATGGCGTAATGGCCATGTCGAAGCACCCTGTCCAGGGCCTTGAGCGCGGCCGTCAGCTGGGGGCGAGTCTGGGCCGAAATCACCTTTTGCAGCAAAGCGTCCACAGCCGGATCGGTCACGCCCATCAAGTTGCCAGAGCCTTCGGTACGGGCCGAGGCGCTGCCAAACCGCTCTAGCAACTCGGTGCCCGGGGCCTCGCTGCCCACGGTGCGGTTGCTGATGACCTCAAAGTCAAAGACATCCAGGCGCTTTTGCAGCACCGCAAAATCGACCACCCGCACTTGAACCCTGATGCCCAGCTTTTCCAGGTTTTTGGAAAAGGGCGTGACCACCCGCGCCATGCTGCCCGAGTTGTCCAAAAATTCCAGCGTGAAGGGCTGCCCCTGGGCATTGCGCAAGGCACCATCGCGGTAAGTCCAACCGGCCTGCGCCAGCAAATCGCGGGCGCGGCGCAAATGATCGCGCAGGGTATGCCCCGAGTCGGGGTCAAGTGAAGCGACCGGTGGCATGGGCACAGGCTGCTCAAAGATCGCCGCTGGCAACTGGGCCCGCAGGGGCTCTAGCAAAGTCAGCTCATCGGGCTGTGGCAAGCCCTTGGCCTCAAACGGGCTGCCAACAAAATAGCCACGAACCCGGGTGTAGGCGTTGTAGAAGAGCTGGCGGTTCATCCACTCGTAGTCCATGGCCAGGCCCAGGGCCTCGCGCACCCGCGGGTCGCTGAGTTTGGGCAAACGGGTATTGAGCAAAAAACCCTGAAAGTCTCCGGCATTGCCGTGCGACAACTCGCGCTTGACCAATTCGCCCCGGTCAAAGGCACGCCCTGTGTAGGCGCGCGCCCATTCGCGCGCGATGAAGGCCTGAATGAAGTCAAACTCACCGGCTTTGAAAGCTTCGAGTTGAGCGGTGTTGTCTTTGTACAGCCGATAGGTGATGCGGTCGAAATTGAACATGCCGCGTCGCACCGGCAAATCGCGGGCCCAGTATTGCGGATCGCGCTGATAGCTGATGTCGCGCCCGAAATCAACCTGGCCGATCTTGTAGGGCCCGCTGGCAATGGGTAGGTCAGTGACGATTTGATCCAGCGGTTTGCCGCTGCCCCAAGACCGGGCAAAGACCGGCAAGCCGCCCACGATCAGGGGCAACTCGGGGTTGACCCGTTTGAAGTCAAACCGCACCTCCCGCTCAGAGAGGACGGTGGCCCCGGCGACTTCGGCAAAGAGGGTTCTGAATTGCGGGGCCGCTTGACGACTGGTGAGTTGTTCGAACGAGTGCTTCACATCCAAGGCCAGCACTGGTTGCCCGTTGTGGAATCTGGCCAAGGGGTTGAGTCTAAAGGTGACTGACAGCCGGTCGCTGGCCAGGCTCACATCTTCGGCCAGCAAGCCGTAAGCGGTGGTGGGCTCGTCCATATTGCCGGTCAAGAGCGTTTCAAAAACCAGCAAGCCCAGCCCCGGCGGTGCAGTGCCCTTGAGTGTAAAGGGGTTGTATTTGTCAAAACTGGAGGCGCGGGTCGGGGACACCAGGCGCATCTCGCCCCCTTTGGGGGCATTGGGGTTGACGTGGCCAAAGTGGGGGAAATCCGGCGGGTATTTGATGTCGCCGAATTGGGCATATGCATGCGCGGCCCAGGCCTGGCCCGGCCCGGCAGCCAAGGCCATCCAGAGCGAGCAAGCAAGCAAACGGGCCAGAAAGTGAGAGACAGACCAACGCATGCGACAATTCTGCTTGATTTTTTGCACGGAGATGACCCATGACCACAAAGACTGGCTTTTTGGCCGGGAAAAAACTGCTGATCACCGGCGTGCTGTCCAACCGCTCTATCGCGTATGGCATCGCCCGCGCCTGCCACAACCAAGGCGCCGAACTGGCCTTCAGCTATGTGGGCGAGCGCTTCAAGGACCGCATCACCGAATTTGCTGCCGATTTTGGCTCTGATCTGGTGTTTGACTGTGACGTGGGCTCGGACGAGCAAATTGCACAGCTTTTCAAAGACCTATCGGCACACTGGCCCAAGATCGACGGTTTTGTGCATGCCATCGGTTTTGCCCCGCGTGAGGCGATCGCGGGCGACTTTCTGGAGGGCCTGTCGCGTGAGGGCTATCAAGTGGCCCATGACATCAGCGCCTACAGCTTCCCGGCCATGGCCAAAGCCGCCTTGCCCTATTTGAACGACAACGCCTCGGTGCTGACGCTTTCCTATTTGGGTGCCTTGCGCGTGGTGCCCAACTACAACACCATGGGACTGGCCAAGGCTTCGCTGGAGGCCTCGGTGCGATATCTGGCCGAGTCACTAGGTGCCCAAGGGCGTGGGCTGCGCGCCAACGGCATCAGCGCCGGGCCGATCAAGACGCTGGCGGCCAGCGGCATCAAGGGTTTTGGCAAGATCCTGAGCGTGGTGGCCGAAGCCTCACCCATACGCCGCAATGTCACCATTGACGACGTCGGCAACGTCGCCGCTTTTTTGCTGAGCGATCTGGCGGCGGGCGTGACCGCTGAGATCACTTATGTGGATGGCGGCTTCAGCCAGGTGGTGGGCGGCATTGCCGAATGATCAGGCCTTGACGCAATCGGCGAAATAGTTCTTTTTGCCGTCGTCATCGACCAGCTCCACCAGGCCGTGGATGTCGGTCTCAAAGCCCGGGCACTTCTGGTTGAACTCGCGGGCGAATTTCAAGTAATCAACGATCTTGCGGTTGAACACTTCCCCGGGGATGAGCAGCGGGATGCCCGGCGGGTAAGGGGTGACCAAGCCGACCGTGACCCGCCCTTCCAAATCGTCAATGGCGACACGCTCGGTTTTGCGCTGGGCGATGCGCGCATAGGCATCGGCCGGGGTCATGGCCGGGGTCAGGTCTGACAAATACATCTCGGTGGTCAGGCGAGCGATGTCATAGCGCGCGTACATCTGGTGCACATGCTGGCAAAGGTCTTTCAAACCCATGCGTTCATAGCGCGGATGCTTGGCACAGAACTCGGGCATGATGCGCCACATCGGCTGGTTTTTGGCGTAATCGTCTTTGAACTGCTGCAAAGCGGTCAGCAGCGTGTTCCATCGCCCCTTGGTGATGCCGATGGTGAACATGATAAAAAAACTATACAGGCCGGTTTTTTCAACCACCACGCCATGCTCGGTGAGGAACTTGCTGACAATGGCCGCCGGAATGCCGGTTTTGTCAAACTTACCCTCAAGGTTCATGCCCGGGGTGACGATGGTGGCCTTGATCGGGTCGAGCATATTGAAGTCTTCGGCCAATTGCTGGCCGAAACCATGCCACTTGCCCGAGCGCTTGCGCGGATCGTTGTGCAAAACCCAGTTGTCGGCGCGACCGATGCCATCTTCGGGCAATTTTTCCGGGCCCCAGACTTTGAACCACCAGTCTTGGCCGTACTCTTGGTCCACCTTGCGCATGGCGCGACGGAAATCCAGGGCCTCCTGGATGCTCTCTTCCACCAAAGCTGTGCCGCCCGGGGGCTCCATCATGGCGGCGGCCACGTCGCAGCTGGCGATGATGCTGTACTGCGGACTGGTGCTGGTGTGCATCAGGTAGGCTTCGTTGAACAGATGTCGGTCGAGCTTTTGCTTTTGCGCGTCTTGCACCAGCACATGGCTGGCCTGGCTGATACCGGCCAGCAGCTTGTGGATAGACTGCGTGGCATACACCATGGTGTTTTGCGGTCGGCTGCGCTTTTTGCCCATGGCATGGTAGGTGCCATAAAAGGGGTGGAACGCGGCGTGAGGCAGCCAGGCCTCGTCAAAATGCAGGTTATCGACATAGCCATCGAGCATTTGCTTGATGGTCTCGGTGTTGTAGAGCACACCGTCGTATGTGGATTGGGTCAGGGTGAGGATGCGTGGCTTGACCTTTTTGGCCTCGATGCCTTTGAGCAAGGGGTTGGCCTTGATCTTGGCCTGAATAGAAGCGGGCTCAAACTCGCTTTTGGGGATGGGGCCGATGATGCCAAAGTGATTGCGTGTAGGCTTCAGAAAGACCGGCACCGCCCCGGTCATGATGATGGCGTGCAGCACCGACTTGTGGCAGTTGCGGTCGACCACCACCACATCGCCCGGAGCCACGGCATGGTGCCAGACCATTTTGTTCGAGGTGCTGGTGCCGTTGGTGACAAAAAAGCAATGGTCGGCGTTGAAGATGCGCGCAGCATTGCGCTCGCTCTCGCCAATGGCCCCGTTGTGGTCCAGCAATTGGCCCAGTTCCTCAACCGCGTTGCAAACGTCGGCTCGCAACATGTTTTCGCCATAAAACTGGTGGTACATCTGGCCGATGGGGCTCTTCAGAAAGGCCACGCCACCCGAGTGGCCGGGACAGTGCCAGGAATAAGAGCCGTCTTCGGCGTAATCGAGCAGTGCCCGGAAGAACGGGGGCTGCAGCCCCTCCAGGTAGCTCTTGGCCTCGCGGATGATGTGGCGAGCCACGAACTCGGGCGTGTCCTCGAACATATGGATGAAGCCGTGCAACTCGCGCAGCACGTCATTGGGCAGGTGCTGGCTGGTCTTGGTTTCGCCGTAGATGTAGATCGGCACATCGGCGTTTTTGCGCCGCACCTCTTCGATGAAGGCGCGCAGGTTCACCACGGCCGGGTCGAGGTCGGGGCCGGGGGTGAATTCCTCGTCGTCTATGGACAAAATGAAGGCGCTGGCGCGCGACTGCTGCTGGGCGAATTGGCTCAGGTCGCCGTAGCTGGTGACGCCCAGCACCTCGAACCCTTCGGACTCAATCGCTTGCGCCAAGGCGCGGATGCCCAGCCCCGAGGTGTTCTCTGAGCGGTAGTCTTCGTCAATGATGACGATGGGAAAACGAAATTTCATGACGAGACCCCCGTGGGACGGCGCAAAAAGGCGAAGTGTACTGGAAACCCCGGGGTTCACTGCTACAATTTCAGCTTCAGGAGAGATGGATGAGTGGTTTAAGTCGCACGCCTGGAAAGCGTGTGTGGGTTAATAGCCCACCGCGGGTTCGAATCCCGCTCTCTCCGCCAAATCAGGCCCCAAAGGGGCCTGTTTTTTTTGGCGGGGAGATGC
>JBEBAJ010000066.1:0-11970 GCA_041158965.1 Pseudomonadota bacterium
GGCACCAGACAAAGGATCATGAACATCATCGCCATGCGGGTGTGGACTGGCACGCGCAGGGCCAGACCCAGCACAGTGTCTTGAACCAGGGTCATGACGGGGCGGCTGGCCGCCACCACCATGATGACAAACACAAACATGGGTTCGGTGAAGTTGCGGCCCTCCAGGTAGGACAAGGCATTTTGTGGCTCGCTCATGGCCGCCATGGCCACCATCAGCACCAAGGCCCAAAAGCCAAAGACCGCTTCGACCTCGCCCAGAAAATGGAACACCCCCGCATGGCGGGGATAGACATGCGCGAGCCGCTCGAAGTATTTGGTCAGAAAGGTGTGCGCCACAGCCAAGGCGAAAATCAAGGATGCGACCAGCTGCAATGGGGTGAATTCCACGCGAGACCTCTAGGCAAAATAGAATGGACGACGATGCTTGCGCCGCATTGTGACACAGGCTGACCCGATTGACCTCATTTCTCAGGACACCCCATGAAACCCCGCATCCTCGTCGCCCGTCCCATATTCCCGCAAGTGCTGGAGAAACTGGCCCGCCATTTTGAAGTGCGTGCCAACCAGGAAGATGCGACATGGACGCCTCAGGGCTGGGTACAGGCATTGGCCGACTGTCAGGGGGCCTTGACCACCGGGGCCGACCCGATCCGCGCCGATGTGCTGGCGGCATGCCCCGATCTGCGCATTTGCGCCAATATGGCGGTCGGGTTCAATAATTTCGATGTTCCCGCCATGACTGCGGCCAAGGTCCTGGCCACCAATACCCCTGATGTGTTGACCGAAACCACCGCCGATTTCGGTTTCGCTCTGATGATGGCCACTGCCCGCCGCATGACCGAGAGTGAGCATTATTTACGTGCGGGTCTTTGGAGCCAATGGCGCTACGATTTGTTTGCCGGTGCCGAGGTGCACGGCAGCACCTTGGGCATATTGGGCATGGGTCGAATTGGCCAGGCCATCGCCCGTCGCGGCGCACTCGGCTTTGGCATGAAGGTCCTCTACCACAACCGTAGCCCTTTGCCTGCGCAGACCGAAGCCGACTTAGGTGCCAGATGGGTGAGCAAGAATGAACTCTTCGAGCAGGCCGACCATGTGGTTCTGGTTTTGCCTTATTCACCTGCGGTGCACCACATCGTTGGGGCCGCCGAGTTGGCGCTGATGAAACCGACCGCCACCCTGGTCAATATCGCCCGGGGGGGCATCGTGGATGAAGACGCGTTGATGGCGGCTTTGCGAGGCGGACGCATCAGTGCAGCCGGTCTGGATGTGTTTGAGGGTGAGCCGGCTTTCAAGCCAGGCTGGCTGGCGCTGAAAAACGTGGTCCTCACGCCGCACATCGCCAGTGCCACCATGGCGACCCGACTGAAGATGGCCGACCTGGCGGCTGACAACCTGATTGCTTTTTTTGAGCAAGGCCGTGCCATCACGCCGCTCAACGAGGTGGCCGCTTGAACTGGCTGGATGTGCTGCCCTCGTTGGCGGTGGTCGGTTTCATCGCCGCCGCCTTGGGCTACGCCTGGGCGCGACGCGACGCCTCTGTGGCCCCGGGCTTAGACCCGCAGAGGCTGGACGAATGGCGGGCACAGATTGAGCATACGGAGAGCGAGTTGCGTCGTGACATTCAGGAGGCCGCCCGTATCTCGCGCCAGGAGCAACACGAAAGCCTGGCCCTTTTTCAGCGCAACCTCAATGAGCAGTTCAGTTTGCAGCACAAGGCATTGGCCGACACCATGCAGCAGCGTCTGGATGAGATTCGGCGAACGGTCGATGAGCAATTGCAAACCCGCCTGGAGGCCAGGCTGAATCAGAGCTTCAGCCAGGTGGCCGAGCGTTTAAACCAGGTTCAGCTGGGTCTGGGGCAGATGCAGGCCATGGCGCAAGATGTGGGCAATCTTCAAAGGGTCTTGTCCAACGTCAAAACCCGGGGCATTTTTGGCGAGATTCAATTGCAAGCCCTGCTGGAACAGGTGCTGACGCCGATTCAGTTTGTGAGTCAGACCGCCATCGTGCCCGGGCGTCAGGTGGTGGTTGATTTTGCGGTGCGCTTGCCAGGCCGTGGGGAGGATGACACCCCGGTGTGGCTGCCCATCGACGCCAAATTTCCGCGAGATGACTTTGAGCGCTTGCTGGATGCCCAGGCGCAGGCCGATGCGCCAGCGGTCGAAGCGGCGGCCAAAGCCCTGGAGGCCCAGATCTGGACCGAGGCCAAATCGATCTCCGAGAAGTACATTTCGGTGCCACACACGACCGATTTCGCGATTCTTTTTTTGCCTTCCGAAGGTTTGTATGCCGAAGTTTTACGCCGTCCGGGGCTGATGGAGGGCTTGCAACGCAAGCACCATGTCACTTTGGCAGGGCCGACCACCATGCTGGCTTTGCTCAATAGTCTGCAAATGGGTTTCCGCACCTTGGCATTGGAGCGTCAGGCGGCCGATGTCTGGAAGGTGCTGGGGGCGGTCAAAACCGAATTTGAACGCTATGGGGAGTGGGTGGACAAGGTGCGCGATCAGGTGCACAAGGCCGCCACCACACTCGACCATGCCGAGACCCGCAACCGGCAAATGAGGCGTGCTTTGAGCAAGGTCGAGGCACTCCCCCCGGATGCGACGCTGCCTCTGCTGTCAGACACAGAGGAGGGCGGCCACGCATGAAGCGTGAGCTGGCTCAATTGGTGAGTGCGCAGGTTTGCCTGCACACTTGCATGACCGGTATGCGCATGGCGGCCCCATTGCTCTTGTTGCGCGAGGGCCAGACCGAGGCCGCCATTGGGGTTTTATTGTCTTTGTTTGCCTTGAGCCAGGTCTTTCTGGCCTTGCCCGCTGGCCGATTGGCCGACCGCTGGGGGTTGCGCAACTGCTTCTTTTTGGCCATGGGCCTGTCGGGCAGCGCCGCCGTCATGGCGGCCATGTGGCCCAATGGGGTCATATTGGGCTTGGCCGCGTTGGCCACCGGCGCGGCCTGCGGACTGGTCATCATTTCTTTGCAGCGACATGTCGGGCGCATGACGCAAGACCTGGATCAGTTGCGCTCCGCCTTCAGCTGGCTGTCGATGGGCCCGGCGGTCTCGAATTTCATCGGGCCTTTGAGCGCAGGCGTGGTCATCGATCTGTTTGGCTTTGGAAGCGCCTTTTTGTTGCTGGGCCTCTACCCTGTGCTGGGTGGGTTCTTGTTGCGCGGGGTGAAAAACAGGCCGCCTGCCGATGCGGGCCCACATGCCAAGCTGGGGCCCGCCTTTGAGTTGTTGCGCGAGGTGCCCCTGCGCCGATTGCTGCTGGTGAACTGGTTTTTGTCGTCTTGCTGGGATGTGCACACCTTCATGGTGCCCATACTGGGGCATGAGCGCGATGTGAGCGCATCGGCCATCGGGACGGTGTTGGGGATGTTTGCGCTGGCTGCAACCCTCACCCGACTGGTGTTGCCCTGGGTCGCCCGCCGCTTCAAAGAACGTGAAATCATCTGGGCCGCCATGTGGGTCACAGGGATCACGCTGACGGCCTATCCGTTCGCACCCAATGCGTGGGTCATGGGGGCGTTTTCTCTGGTGCTGGGTTTGTTTTTGGGGGCGGTTCAACCCATGGTCATGAGCGCTTTGCACCAGATCACCCCCGAGCACCGCTTGGGTCAGGCTTTGGGCCTGAGGCTGATGACCATCAATGCCTCGAGTGTGGTCATGCCCCTGATTTTCGGGGCGGCCAGTGCCACGCTGGGGGCTGCACCGGTGTTCTGGATCATGGCCACTTCGGTGACCTTGGGTTCGCGCATGGCGCGCCGCTTGTGAACACCCCACTTGAGCGCTGCCGCGCCACTCAAAGCCGGTAGAAGTCGCGGATCAGTGCCCAGGCCTCTTCGACGCCATCCACCAGATGGAACAGCTTCAGGTCTTCGGGGGCAATGGCCCCTTCTTCGACCAATAATTCGAGGTTCAGCAATCGCTTCCAGTGATCGCTGCCATAGAGGATGATGGGCACGGGCTTGGCTTTTTTGCACTGCACCAAGGTCAGGGTTTCAAAGAGCTCGTCGAGTGTGCCGAACCCGCCGGGAAAGGCCACCAAAGCCTTGGCACGCATCATGAAGTGCATTTTGCGCAAGGCGAAGTAGTGGAACTTGAAACTCAAGCCCGGGGTGATGTAGGGGTTGGGGGTTTGCTCGTGGGGCAGGGCAATGTTCAGGCCAATGCTGATGCCGCCTGCCTCATGGGCCCCGCGATTGGCCGCCTCCATGATGCCGGGCCCGCCCCCAGTGCAGACATATAGCCGCTCGCCGGGTTGGAGGCGGGCCGAACCCGCCACCACCCGGGCACCAAATTCGCGGGCGGCCTCGTAATAGCGTGCGTTGCGCCGCAGCACTTCGGCCCGCTGTCGCTCTGACGCGTCACCGCTTTGCTGGGCCGCTTGCCACAAAGCCTGGGCCTCTTCCTGGCTGCGGTATCGGGCGCTGCCAAACACCACAATGGTGTGCTCAACGCCTCGCTCTTTCATTTCCAAATCGGGTTTCAGCAACTCAAGTTGGAACCGGATGCCACGGGTCTCCCGCCGCAACAAAAATTCGGGGTCGGCAAATGCCAGTCGATTGGAATCGGGGGTCAGGGGCAAACCCAGGTCATTTTGGGCTTGCAGGATTTCCCAGGCTTGTGCCAGCCTGGGGTCATTGGGGTCGAGCATGCCATCCATGTCTGCTATTTTAAGATCTGGTGCCAGATGCAGGATGGATGGCAGGGGCGCGTGCGCCCCGGATCAGACGCGCTTGCGGTATTCGCCGGTGCGGGTGTCGATCTCGATCTTGTCATTTTGGTCGACGAACAGGGGAACGGCGACCTCAAAGCCGGTGGCGATCTTGGCGGGTTTCATCACCTTGCCCGAGGTATCGCCCTTGACGGCGGGTTCGGTCCAGGTGATTTCACGCACGACGGTGGTGGGCAGTTCAATGGAGATGGCCTTGCCGTCATAAAACACCACTTCGCAAGACATGCCGTCTTCGAGGTAGTTGATCGCGTCGCCCATATTGGCGGCCTCGACCTCGTACTGGTTGTACTCGGCGTCCATGAACACATACATGGGGTCGGCAAAGTAAGAGTAGGTGCACTCTTTGTGGTCCAGAATGACCTGGTCCATCTTGTCGTCGGCCTTGAACACCACTTCGGCGCCCATATTGGAGAGCAGGGCTTTGAGCTTCATGCGAACAGTGGCGGCGCCACGGCCCCCACGGGCATATTCGGTGCGCAAAACGATCATGGGGTCTTTGCCTTGCATGATGACGTTGCCGGCGCGGATTTCTTGGGCGATTTTCATGGTGTGACCAGCTCTGGTAGGTGCAAAACCTTGTATTTTAACGCCTTTTTATGCGCCCTTGCGAAGATACCGGCCCACAGGCAGGTGCTGCCGTCAGGGCCGTGCCGTGCGGGCCATTTGCTTGAGTTGCCCCAGCAAGTCGGTTTGGGCCAGCAGCCGTTCGCGCGCCTGACCCACGCCATGTTGCCATTCGAGCAGATCCGACGCCCTCAAAGCGGGCAGCGGGCCGGGTTCGATGCCGTTCCAGACCGCATGAAAGCGGCGCAGACTTGGGGGGGCCTGTAACCAGTCCAGAAATGCCGCCAGCTTGGCATGGTGGGCATCATCGTGCTGGGGATAGATGTGCCAAACCAGCGCTTGACCAGCCCACAGGGCGCGAACCAGCGAATCTTCCCCTCGCACCAGGTTCAGGTCGCAGGCCCAAAGCAGGCGGTCGAAAGCCGCTTGATCGGTGTGGGGCAGGGGGTGGGCAAATGGGGGCATTTCAAAACCGCTCAGTGGCAAACCGATGCTTGGTGCGGCGACCAAGGCCTCCCCATGTGATGCTGCTGGAGCTTCTGCTTGGACTGCTGCTTGCACTGCTGCTTGCACTGCCGCCATCGCCCGCCCTGGCGTGATCAGCAAATGGTCGCCCGCCACCCAGCCCCGCAGCAGATCGGGCAAACCTGCGGGTTCGTAGCAAAACAGGCTGATCAGGCGTGACCCTTGGGCCTGTGAGCCCAAGAGCCCCATGCGATGTGCCGCGCGGTCGAATGCCGCTTGTTGGGCCAGCAGATCAGGCTCTCGCAACAGCCCGCCGGTGCGCGATGTGAATCCAGGGTAAAAAAACCGCTTGACCCAGCCCTGGGCCGGGCCACTCAGGATGGGGGAGGGCAGGCCATGGGCCCGTTCAACCCAAGGCTCTGCGCTGAGGTATTCCAGATTGATCCAGGCCGGCTGAGACCAGCCCTGCGATTGGGCCAGGGCGACGCCGTGGGCCACAAAGGCTTCGGGCAATTCACAGCCGAAGGCCTCGATCCAGACAGAGTCATGCGACATGGGCGCCAGCGCGGCCAGCGAGATGGGGTCGCAGGCCAGCGACCAATCCAGCACCCTGATCAGGCCATTGTTCCCGCGCGCAGGGCCACGGGCCAAGTCGGGCGCCATCCAGTCCAGGGCGCCGGGCTCGTCGACCCAAAGGCGCACCGAATGACCGCTGGCGGCCAACTGGCGCGACAGGCGCAGACACACCCCCAGATCGCCATGGTTGTCGATGACGCGGCAAAAAATATCCCACATGGCTCGCATAATAGCGGGCATGTCTGCGCAGTCCCCAGAATCCGGCTCAAGCCCCGAGCCCGCCGAAACCCGGCCCGTGACCACCAGCCCCGCCGTCACTGAGCCGGGAGAACCGGGCGAGCGCCACATCTTTGCCCCCGAGTTGCTGGCCCAGGTGGCCTCGCTGCCCGGCCTGCCTGGGGTGTACCGGTATTTCGACGCCAACGGACAAGTGCTTTATGTGGGCAAGGCCATACACCTGAAAAAGCGCGTGTCGTCCTACTTTCGCAAAGGCAACGACGGCACCCGCATCGGCCATATGGTGGGCAAGATCGCCCGGCTTGAGACCACCGTGGTGCGCTCTGAGGCCGAGGCACTGCTGCTGGAAAACAACCTCATCAAAACGCTCAAGCCGCGCTACAACATCCTGTTTCGCGACGACAAAAGCTACCCCTATCTCAAGCTGACTCGGGGCGACAGCCCGCGCATGGTTTATTACCGGGGGGCGGTGGACAAGAAACACGACTACTTTGGCCCTTACCCATCGGTCTGGGCGGTGCGCGAGACCATTTGGCTCATGCAAAAAGTCTTCAAGCTGCGCACTTGTGAGGACAGCGTTTATAAACACCGCACCCGCCCTTGCTTGCTCTACCAGATCAAGCGGTGTTCCGCCCCCTGTGTCGGGCAAATCAGCCCCTCAGACTATCAGGCCACGGTCGACAGCGCGGCGCGTTTTTTGCGCGGCGAGACCCGCGAAGTCTTGCAAGACTTGGAGGGACGCATGATGGCGCATGCCGAAAAGCTGGAGTACGAGCAGGCGGCTGAGGTGCGCAATCAGATGGCCGCATTGTCCAAAGTGCTGCACCAGCAGTCGGTCGACACCGTGGACGACCAGGATGTGGACATCCTGGCGGTGCATGTGCATGGCGGAAAGGCCTGCGTCAATCTGGCCATGGTGCGCGGCGGGCGGCATTTGGGCGACAGGCCTTATTTTCCGCAGCATGTCGAACAGGCGCAGGCGGTCGAAATCCTGGAGGCTTTTGTCGCTCAGCACTACATCGAAACCCCCATGCCGGGCATGCTGGTGATCAGCCACAAGGTCGACGCGGCCCTTTGCGACGCGCTGGCCCAGCAAACCGGTGTCAAAGCCAATTGGGTGCATCAGCCTCGGGGGCAAAGGCGCGATTGGCTGGGCATGGCACAGCAAAACGCCCAAATTCAACTCACACGCCTGCTGGCCGAGGAAGGCTCGCAACAGGCCCGCACCCGCGCCTTGGTCGACGCGCTCGATCTGGCACCGGAAGATCTCGATCAATTCCGGGTCGAATGTTTCGATATCTCGCACACCGCTGGCGAATCGACGCAGGCCTCATGCGTGGTGTTTCACCACCACAAGATGCAGTCCGCCGAGTACCGGCGCTTCAACATAGAGGGCATCACGGGGGGCGACGACTATGCCGCCATGCGACAGGTGCTGACCCGCCGCTACAGCAAATTGGCCGAGGCTGAAAGACTGGGGGAGGCCCGCATGCCCGATTTGGTGCTGATCGATGGTGGCAAAGGGCAGGTCGCCATGGCGCGTGAGGTCTTTGAGTCGTTGGGCTTGGATTTGTCGCGCATCGTCGGCGTTGAAAAGGGCGAGGGACGAAAAGTGGGCCTGGAGGAGCTGGTGTTTGCCGATGGCCGTGAAAAAGTGTATTTGGGCAAAGACTCGGCGGCCCTCATGCTGGTGGCCCAAATCCGCGACGAGGCGCACCGCTTTGCCATCACGGGCATGCGTGCCCAACGCGCCAAGGTGAGGGTCGGCGGTAGCAAGCTGGAGGAAATTCCCGGCATCGGCCCCAAAAAACGTGCCCGGCTCTTGCAGCGCTTCGGCGGTGCGCGAGGTGTGGCTGAAGCCAGCGTGCAAGATTTGACCAGCGTCGAGGGCATCTCGCCCGAGTTGGCGCAGACCATCTATATGGCTTTGCGCTGAGCCGCACTGCGCACGAACAGCGACAAGCCCCAGAGGGCTTCAAACCGCCTTGGGCAGCGCCACTCCCAAAGATTGCGACAGCGGGACCAACTGCGGCCAGATGCTGGGGTGTAAAACCACACCCTGTGCCGATTGCTGGCGCAAATGTCGATAGCCCTTGTCGCCGGGCATGCGCACCGGCTGATCGGGGTCGATGGGCCGATTGCTGCGGCACATTTGTGCCACATGATCCATCTGTCTTAAAAACTCGGGTTGGCCGCAAAACGAGTCGATGTCATACATCGTGACGTGTACTGTGGCACCCCAGCCCTCTTTGGGGTCTATGCGGCCACGTCCGGCCAGCCCGGCGGTCAGCGATTCGACCAGCAAGGCCAAGCCAAAGCCTTTGTGTCCGTGCGTCAGGCCGCCCACCGGCAGCAAGGTGCCGGGTGGGTCTTGGTTGAGCACGGCAGGGTTGTGGGTGGGCACGCCTTGGGCGTCCATCAGCACCGGGTGCTCGTAAGTCTCACCCGCAGCCCGCTTGCGGTTGAGCATATTGTTGGTGGTGATAGAGGCGGAAATATCCACCATCACACCGCCGTCTGACAGCGGGTAACCCAAGGCCAGAGGGTTGGGGGTGAACACGGCCTGCGTCCCGCCATAGGGGGCCACGCTGGCTGAGTTGTTGTCGGATGAGGCCAGCAACATCAAAAAGCCTTGTTCAAGCGCCCAGCGCAAATACACCGCCAGGCAGGCAATGTGGTGGCTGCGCTTGATGACCAGCGACGCACAGCCCAACTCGCGTGCGCGCGGCATCAGGGTGTCCATGGCCTGGCGCACCAGCCAGGGGCCGGGCAGACGCTGGCCATCCCACCACAGTGCAGCGGGTTTGTCGCGCAGCAGCAGTGGCTTGCCCGACCGGGTCATGCTGCCGTTTTGCACCTCTTTGACGTAGGGGGCCAACAGATTCAGACCGTGGGTGTCATGGCCCAGCAAGTCTCCCTCGACCAGGGTGAGCGCCACACAATCGGCCATGGCCGCATCCAGACCGGCGGCTTGTAGCGTCTGCGTCGCAAAATCGGTCAGCGAGCGGGGGGTGTAGCGGGGGGCATTCATGGCGGGTCTCCTGAGGGCTGCTTGTTCGAATGGCTTGAGGGTGGGCACGCATTATTTAAAGGCATCCTAGCGCAAGATGGATTAGCATATCTGGCAGGTCAACACTTTCGCCCTACCCACCATGCCCATCCATCGCCTGATTCGAATGCCCATCCCGTTTCGCTCCTTCCTCATGAGCCTTTGTCTGGCCCTTTTTGGGGCATTGGCCTGCGCCAGCGCCCATGCGGGCGACAAGGTGGTCTACCACATCGACGATGCGGCCGGCCAGGCCACCAAAGGCCTGCGCAATATTCGCAACCACCTCGATACCTTGCCCGACACCCAAATCATTGTCGTCACCCATGCCAATGGCGTTGACTTCCTGATGGAAGGCGCCAAAGACGCCAAAAACCCAAGCATCGACTATGCCGCGCTGGTCTCGGCCCTGAAAGCGCGCGGGGTGCGCTTCGAGGTGTGCGAGATCACCTTGCGCAACCGCAACCTCAAGAAAGACCAGTTCATTCTGGATGCCGATTTCACACCGTCGGGCGTGGCCCGCATCGGTGCCTTGCAGGCGCGTGACGCATCGGTGCCTTGCAGGCGCGTGAGCGATTTGCCTATATCAAACCCTGATGAGCATGTTTGGGGCCTGGCGCCTGGCAGGTTTGACCCTGATGCTATGGTCAGGATGGGTCTGCGCCTCACCGCCTTGGCCCCTTGCGGGTGAATTGCGCACTTCAGACGACGAGCTGGCCGTATCGTGTCAGACCGAGTACGCCATTTACGGCGGCCTATTGGTCTTTAGGCCCGATCCGGCACAACCTTACCAAGCGCAAACCCAGGATGTGGGGCGGCGCTTTCGCCTCAAGGTGGTGTGGTCTGGCGAGAGCGCCAAGCCCGATGTGCTGAAAATTTATGTGCAGTACTGGGATGGCAGACAGTTTGCTGTTTTGCAGCAGTCCAACTACGGCCCGGTTCAGCTGGCCTCAGCGCGTGCCGCTCAAGGGCAGCTCACGGGGGTGCAATGGCTTTACTCTCCAGACTTGGGGCGGCAGTTGCGTTACGAATGCCGCCTGGGGGCTGACCCAAAGATGTGGCACATCGATTCGAAGGGTCGATCGGCAGGGCCCACCTGGCGCGACGCACCGGATGCGATCGGTTCGACCCCCTCAGACTCTGCCCCAGGCCACAGACCAGACCCTGAACGGGTCTCGATGGCTTTTGTGGGCGATGTCATGCTAGACGGGATGCCCGGGCAGCTCATCCGCCGAGGCGTAGACCCTTTGCGTCATATGGCCCATCTGTTGCGCGGGGCCGACGTGCGCATCGCCAATTTAGAGACGGTTGTGGCGACCATCGGAAAACCGATGCCAGACAAGATTTACACCTTTCGTGCCCATCCCAGGGTTCTGCCGACGGTGCGGCGTCACTTTGATGCAGTCTCTTTGGCCAACAACCACACGGGAGATCAGGGGCCACAAGCCTTGGCGCAGATGCTTGCCATGACGGATGCGGCTGGCATAGGTCGATTTGGCGCCGGCCAAAACCTGGATCAGGCCCATCGCCCCTGGCTCATTGATCGCAAAGGCGTGCGCATCGCGGTATTGGGCTATAACGAATTTTTCCCGCGTCATTTTGAAGCTGACCATGACAGGGCGGGCATCGCCTGGAGCGAAGACGACCAGGTCGTGCGAGACATCCGGCTGGCCCGAGAGCGCGATCGCGCCGATGTGGTCATCGCCTTTATGCACTGGGGGGTCGAGTACGAGCGTCTGGCCAGCCCGCGGCAGCGGCGCCTGGCTCGCCTCATGATTGAGGCGGGTGCCGATGCGGTGGTGGGCACACACCCGCACGTGACCCAGGAAATCGACAGCCATATGGGGCGACCGATTTTTTACAGTTTGGGGAATTTTGTCTTTGACGGATTTGAAAAACCCGAAGAAAACACGGCTTGGCTATTGAGGCTCGAGGTGGACCGCCAAGGGGTGCGAGATTGGCGCATCCATGTGGCTCGCATAGACGCTCAAGGCAGCCCCTGGCATCGTCCGGCCATGGATTTTGGCCCGCAGCCCCGAAAGCCCAAAGCGAATTAGCGCATGAACTCGAGCAGGGCTTGGGCGGTGAGGTCGGGCAGTTCTTCAGGGATGTAGTGCCCAGAGGGCACGGCTTGGTAGGTCACCGGTCCTGCGCACTGCGCCTGCCACAGGGTTGCCGGGTCAAAAAGTCGGTGTACCACGCCGCGTTCGCCGCACATCACCAGCAGGTCACAGGCGATTTTCTCGCCCCGGGCACGCGATTCACGGTCGTGAAGCAGATCGATGGTGGCACTGGCACGGTAATCTTCGGCCTTGGCGTGGACCGCGGCCCGCCA
>JBEBAJ010000067.1:0-10169 GCA_041158965.1 Pseudomonadota bacterium
ACCGCATGGCGGGTCAAAGCCGGTTCGGCCAGCATGCGCACATACAAGGTGGGCACACCCATGAACACCGTCGCGCGCGCCATGTCTGCAATGGCACGCTTGGGATCAAATTTGGCATGCCAGAGCATCTTGCTGCCGTTGAGGATGGCGCCATGGATGGCCACAAACAAGCCATGCACGTGAAAAATGGGCAAGACATGTATCAGCACATCGCCCGGTACCCACCCCCAATAATCTTTCAGCATGGCCGCATTGGAATGCAAATTGCCATGACTCAGCATGGCCCCTTTGCTGCGCCCGGTTGTGCCGCTGGTGTACAAAATCGCGGCCAGATCATCCGAATGGCGTTGCGCCGGCTGGTGGCTGTCGCTTTGCGCCGCCGAACGATCGAGCAAAGACCCCGTGCGGTCATCGTTGAGGGTGAACACATGCTGAGTGCCCGCCTTGAATGCGATCTGGCTCACCCAACCATGGTTCTTTCCTGAGCACACCACCACAGCGGGCTCTGCATTGCCAATGAAATACTCGATCTCAGCACTCTGATAAGCGGTATTGAGCGGTAAAAACACATGTCCGGCGCGCAAAGTGGCGAGGTACAAGATGAGCGCCTCAACCGATTTTTCGACCTGCACCGCCACCCGTGAATGCGCCGGTATATCCAGCCCATCGAGCAAATTGGCCATCATTGCGCTGGCGCGATCCAGATCGCGCCAGCTGTAATGCAGGCCATGGTCGGTTTCTATGGCGATTTGGTCCAAGTCAACCGGGAAGGCGGCGCGCAAGGCGCTGAAAAGATTTTGGTTGCTCATGTGCAAAAAGAAAAGATCAATCAGTCCAGCTTGGCACCCGAGGCTTTGACCACGGCAGCCCAACGCTTTACTTCGGCAGAAATGAATTCGCCATATTGTGCGCCCGTCAGATTAGGGAATTCAGCCCCGTTGGAGGCCCAGGCGGTTTTGATCTCAGGCATGTCGCGGGATTTTCGGATCAAGTCGATGAACTCGGCCTGGATATTGGCCGGTGTGCCTTTGGGTACCCACATGCCATACCAGGTGCTGACGTTGTAATCTTTCATGCCCAGTTCGCCCGCGCAGGGAATGTCGGGAAATGATGGGTTACGCTGCTGCCCGGCGACCATGATGGGTTTGATGCGACCGGCCCGAATGTGCTGGGCCGACGACCCCAAGCCATCGAACATCATGTCCACATTGCCTGCGATCAGGTCCTGCAAGGCCGGGCCGGTGCCACGGTAAGGGATGTGTGTGATGAAAGTCTGGGTTTGCAATTTGAACAATTCGCCCGCCATGTGGTGCGCGGTACCACTGCCGGCACTGCCATAGTTGAATCGGCCCGGGCTCTTCTTGATCAACTCCAGAAACTCTTTTAGGCTGTTGGCCGCGATGTTCTTGGGGTTGACCACTAACACATAGGGCACAGTGGCCATCAGGGCCAGCGGCACAAAATCACGTTCGATGTCGTAATCGAGCCTGGGGTACATCGAAGGGGCGATGGTGTGGTGCACCGCACCCATGAAACAATGATAGCCATCGGCAGGCAATTTGGCCGCCACTGAAGCCCCCAGGGTGCCCCCTGCACCGCCACGATAGTCAAGGATCAGATTTTTGCCAGTGAACTTGTTGAAAGCCAGCGTGAAAGGACGGGCGAAAGCATCTGTGCCGCCTCCCGCCGGGAAAGGCACCACGCATGTCACTGGCTTGGAGGGCCAGGACGATTGAGCCAATGCTGGCCCAAAGCACGCACTGCCCACTCCCAAAGCCAACACACTGCGACGACGCAAACTCTGGGTCATATCGGTCTCCTTCAAATGATGGGGCCCGTGACCGGGGCCCTGGCCCCGTGAAAATCGGGGATCCTGTTATTTTGCCTGTTCACCCTTGGTCGCGCCAGAGTCGGGGGAATGGGGTCCATAGGCCCTGCCCATCAGAAACAGGCCGTACATGACCATGGGCAGGCACAGCCATTGCCCCATGCTCAAACCCATGGTCAATAGGCCCAGGAAAGCATCGGGTTCGCGGAAATACTCGGCCAGGAAACGAAATGCCCCGTAACCCACCAAAAAGGCCCCCGACACCAAACCCAAGGGACGCGGTTTGCGGGCCAATAACCACAGCACAACGAACAACAGCAAGCCTTCAAGCGCAAACTGGTAGATTTGCGAGGGGTGACGTGCCAAGGCATCCCCGCTTTGTGGAAAGACCATGGCCCATGGCAGACTGGGGTCGGCGGGACGCCCCCATAACTCTCCATTGATGAAGTTGCCAACGCGACCGCTGGCCAGGCCGGTGGGGACGCAAGGCGCAATGAAATCGGTCACGGCCAGCCAGGGAAGGTTGTGGCGGCGTGCCCAAAACACCATGGCCAAAATGACCCCCAGCATCCCCCCATGAAAGCTCATGCCACCTTGCCAGATGGCCAGAATTTCAAAAGGATGGGCCAAATAATAGTTGGGCTTGTAAAACAGGCAATAGCCCAGACGCCCACCCGATATCACCCCCAACACCCCATAAAACAGAAGGTCTTCCAACATCGGCGGGTTCCAGACCCGGGGTTGATGCAAATAAGGGGCATGCCGCAGACGCAGGCGCGTCAAAACCATGAATAAGCCAAAGGCCACCAGATAGGTGATGCCATACCAATGGATGGACACTGGCCCCAACTGCACGGCCACCGGGTCAAATTGGGGATGAATCAGCATATAGGGCATTGTAGGCCCAGGCCGAAACGCCCCGCCATGACCTGACAACCCGCATCCTGCGCTAAACTTCCCTCTATGAGCACTCAACCGATTCAATTTCATCGCCGTTCGGCCAACATCACCGAAGGCAAATCCCGCGCGCCCAATCGTTCCATGTACTACGCCATGGGATACGAAGAAAGCGACTTCAGCAAACCCATGGTGGGCGTGGCCAATGGCCACAGCACCATCACCCCATGCAATAGTGGCTTGCAAAAGCTGGCTGATGCCGCAGTGTCCGGCATAGAGGAGGCCGGTGGCAACGCCCAAATCTTTGGTACCCCGACCATTTCAGACGGGATGGCCATGGGCACCGAGGGCATGAAATACAGTCTGGTCAGCCGCGAGGTCATTGCCGACTGCATCGAGACCTGCGTGCAGGGCCAATGGATGGATGGCGTGCTGGTGGTGGGCGGCTGTGACAAGAACATGCCGGGCGGCATGATGGGCATCTTGCGCGCCAATGTGCCCGGCATTTATGTTTACGGCGGCACCATCCTGCCCGGCTATTACAAGGGCCAGGAACTCAATATTGTGAGCGTGTTCGAAGCGGTCGGTCAAAACGCCGCCGGCAAGCTCAGTGACGAAGACCTGAAAGAAATTGAAAAGCGCGCCATTCCAGGCACGGGCTCGTGTGGCGGCATGTATACCGCCAACACCATGTCCAGCGCCTTCGAGGCCATGGGCATGTCCTTGCCCTATTCGTCGACCATGGCCAACCCGCACGACGAGAAAATGAACTCGGCCAAAGAATCGGCCAAAGTCCTGCTGGAAGCCATACGCAAAGACCTCAAGCCACGCGACATCGTGACCCGCAAGTCCATTGAAAACGCCGTCGCCGTGATCATGGCCACCGGCGGATCCACCAACGCCGTGTTGCACTTTCTGGCGATTGCCCACGCTGCCGGTGTCGAGTGGACCATCGACGACTTCGAACGCGTGCGCCAAAAAGTGCCCGTGATATGTGACCTGAAACCCAGCGGCAAATATCTGGCGGTACATTTGCACCAGGCTGGGGGTATCCCGCAAGTCATGAAAATTTTGCTCAATGCCGGGTTGCTGCATGGCGACTGCATGACCATCACCGGCAAGACCATTGCCGAAACTCTGAAAGACATTCCCGATCAGCCTGCGGCCAACCAGGATGTCATCCGACCCATCGACCAACCGATGTACGAACAAGGCCATTTGGCCATTCTGAAAGGCAACCTGTCACCCGAAGGCTCGGTCGCCAAAATCACCGGGCTCAAGAACCCGGTCATCACCGGCCCTGCACGTGTATTTGACGACGAACAATCTGCCCTGAAAGCGATTTTGGATGGCAAGATCAAGGCAGGTGACGTGATGGTTTTGCGCTATCTGGGCCCCAAAGGCGGCCCGGGCATGCCCGAGATGCTGGCCCCCACTGGGGCCCTGATCGGGGCCGGCCTGGGCGAAAGCGTGGGCCTGATCACCGATGGCCGTTTCTCAGGGGGCACCTGGGGCATGGTGGTCGGTCACGTGGCCCCTGAGGCTGCCGTCGGGGGCACCATCGCGCTGGTGCACGAAGGCGACAGCATCACCATAGACGCACATCAACTGAAGTTGCAGCTCAACGTGCCTGACGCCGAAATTGAGCAGCGTCGCAAGGCCTTCAAGGCCCCTGCCCCACGCTATGTACGGGGTGTGCAGGCCAAGTTTGCCTTCAATGCGTCCAGCGCCAGCAAGGGCGCGGTGCTCGACCTCTTCAGTGCCGACTCGGCCTCGCGCTGATACCGCCCGGACATCTGGGCCCCAGAAAAAAACCCCGTCAGAGCGCGTGTTCTGCCGGGGTTTTTGATGTGTCACCCAGATCAGTTGTTTTCGGTCAACTGATCCAGAATGGCGGGGTTTTCCAATGTCGAGGTGTCTTGCGTGATGGCTTCGTTTTTGGCCAGTGACCGCAACAGGCGGCGCATGATCTTGCCTGAGCGGGTCTTGGGCAGGTTGTCACCAAAACGAATGTCTTTGGGCTTGGCGATGGGGCCAATTTCCTTGCCCACATGGTCACGCAATATCTTGGCTATCTGTTTGGCCTCTTCGCCCGTTGGGCGTGGGCGCTTCAACACGACAAAGGCGCAAATGGCCTCGCCCGTGGTGTCATCCGGGCGACCCACGACCGCCGCCTCGGCCACCCATTCGGTGCAACTGACCAAGGCAGATTCGATCTCCATGGTGCCCATGCGGTGACCAGACACATTGAGCACGTCATCGATGCGGCCGGTGATCGTGAAGTAACCGGTTTTTTCGTCACGGATGGCACCATCGCCAGCCAGATAATACTTGCCCTTGAAGTCATCGGGGTAGTACGATTTTTTGAAGCGCTCGGGGTCGCCCCAGATGGTGCGGATCATGGACGGCCAAGGCTTTTTGACCACCAATATGCCGCCATGGCCATTGGGCATGTCCTCGCCAGTTTCACTGACGATGGCCGCCTGGATACCCGGGAATGGCAAGGTACACGAACCCGGCACCATCGGGGTGGCACCTGGCAAGGGGGTGATCATGTGGCCACCAGTCTCGGTTTGCCAGAAGGTGTCGACGATGGGGCATCGGCCACCGCCCACATGCTGGTGATACCACTCCCAGGCGGCAGGATTGATGGGCTCACCCACCGAACCCAAAAGGCGCAGGCTTTTGAGGTCATAGCTCTTGGGGTGGACGGTGTCGTTGCTCTCGGCCGCCTTGATCAGCGAGCGGATGGCGGTGGGGGCGGTGTAGAAAATGCTGACCTTGTGATCCTGAATCATCTTCCAGAAGCGACCGGCGTCGGGGTAGGTGGGCACCCCTTCAAAGACGATTTCGGTGCCGCCCAATGCCAGCGGGCCGTAGGTGATGTAAGTGTGGCCAGTGACCCAGCCTATATCGGCGGTGCACCAGAACACATCATCGGCGCGCAAGTCGAAGGTGTATTCGGTGGTCAGCGCCGCATGCAACAAATAGCCGCCGGTCGAGTGCTGCACGCCTTTGGGTTTGCCGGTTGAGCCGGAGGTATACAACAAAAAGAGCGGGTGCTCGGCCTCGACCCATTCGGGCTCGCAAGTGGTGGCCTGTTGATCGGCCAAATCGGCCATGAATTGGTCACGGCCTGCCTTCATTTCGACGGCTGATCCAGAACGCTTGACCACCAGCACATTTTTGACGCAGTCACAACCGCCCAGGGTCAGCGCTTCGTCGACGATGGCTTTCAGGGGCAGTTGTTTGCCGCCACGCACCTGATGGTCAGCGGTGATGACAGCCACAGCACCGGTGTCTTCGATCCGGTCACGCAATGATTGGGCTGAGAACCCCCCAAACACGACCGAATGGGTGGCGCCGATGCGGGCGCAGGCCTGCATGGCGGCCACGCCGTCAATGGACATGGAAATGTAAATGATGACACGGTCACCCTTTTTGATTCCCAGCGATTTAAGCGCATTGGCGATCTGACAGGTCTTGGCCAACAACTGCTTGTAAGTGACTTTGCTGACTTCGCCGCCGTCGGCCTCGAAAATCAGGGCGGTCTTGTCGCCCAGGCCGCGCTCAATATTTCGGTCCAGGCAGTTGTATGAAGCATTCAGCGTGCCGTCTTCGAACCACTTGAAAAACGGGGCATTGCTTTCGTTGAGCACCTTGGTGAAAGGCTTTTTCCAGCTGATCAGGCGTCGCGCGTGCTCGGCCCAAAATCCCTCATAGTCTTGCTCGGCCTTTTGGCACATGGCGCGGTAGGCGTCCATGCCTGACACCTTGGCCTTGGCGACAAAGTCGGCTGGGGGCAAATAAATGTTATTTTCACTGCTCATCGGGGGTCTCCTCGAACCTGTTTTTGACAAAACAGACCGACTGTCGCTATCGGCTCTTACAAGCCACTGACTGGCACCAGCCTGACATCCAGCGATGTAGGGCCAAGGGCGCCAACCCCCTGGTTGTTCCCCCTACAATATCCGGCTATGCCTACCAATAAACAAGCCCCAGCCGCCCTGCCCCGGGTCATTTTTGCCAGCCGCTGGCTACAACTCCCGCTCTACCTGGGTTTGATTGCCGCTCAGGCGGTCTATGTCTGGCACTTCTGGATCGAACTGCTGCATTTGCTCGAAGCGGCCATGGGCAACCAAACCGCCTTGCAGGCCCTGGTTGATGGCATCGGCCACAAATCCGAAACCGGCGTCACCCGCTTGAACGAAACCATCATCATGCTGGTGGTATTGGCCCTGATCGACGTGGTCATGATCTCCAACCTGCTCATCATGGTGATCGTCGGCGGCTACGAAACCTTTGTCTCGCGCATGTACCTGGAAGACCATCCAGACCAACCCGAGTGGCTCAACCATGTCAATGCCTCGGTCCTCAAGGTCAAGCTGGCCACAGCCATCATTGGCATCTCCTCCATTCACTTGCTCAAGACCTTCATCAACGCCGCCAATTACGAAGAAAAGGTGCTGATCTGGCAAACCGTGATTCACATCACCTTCCTGCTCAGTGCCCTGGCCATCGCTTACACCGACCGACTTTTGCATCCCCCCACTTCGGAACACTGAAATGACGACCATCCTGCGCCAAAAAGACCTGATCGAGTCCGTTGCCGCTGCCCTGCAGTACATCAGTTACTACCACCCCGCCGATTACATCCAGCATCTGGCCCGCGCCTATGCGATTGAGACTTCACCGGCTGCACGCGATGCCATCGCGCAAATTCTGACCAACAGCAAAATGAGCGCACTGGGCCACCGGCCCATTTGCCAAGACACCGGCATCGTCAATGTCTTCATCAAAATCGGCATGGATGTGCGGCTGGAAGGGTTCACCGGCAGCCTGGAAGATGCCATCAACGAGGGCGTCCGCCAGGGCTATAACCACCCTGACAACATGCTGCGCGCCAGCGTCGTGGCCGACCCCCAGTTTGCTCGCAAGAACACACGCGACAATACCCCGGCCGTCATCTTTACCGAACTGGTGGTGGGCGACAAGGTGGATGTGACGGTGGCCGCCAAAGGCGGTGGCAGCGAAAACAAGTCAAAGATGGTCATGCTCAACCCCAGCGACAGCATCGTCGACTGGGTGCTCAAAACCGTGCCCACCATGGGCGCGGGCTGGTGCCCTCCGGGCATGCTGGGCATAGGCATCGGCGGCACGGCGGAAAAAGCGGTCCTGATGGCCAAGGAAAGCCTGATGGAAGACCTCAATATGTACGAACTTCTGCAAAAGTCGTCCAAAGGCGAGAAACTGACGCAAGTCGAAGATCTGCGTCTGGAGCTGTATCACAAGGTCAATGCGCTGGGCATCGGCGCCCAAGGCCTGGGCGGTCTGACCACGGTCCTCGATGTCAAGATCCAGATGTACCCCACCCATGCGGCCTCCAAGCCAGTGGCCATGATCCCGAACTGTGCCGCCACTCGACATGCCCACTTTGTGCTCGATGGCTCAGGCCCCGTTTACCTGGAAGCCCCATCGCTGGATTTGTGGCCGAGCGTGGCCTGGGAGCCGGATACCCAAAAAAGCCAGCGTGTGGACCTCAATACGCTGACTCGCGAACAGGTGGCCAGCTGGAAACCGGGACAAACCTTGCTATTGAACGGCAAGATGCTGACGGGCCGCGACGCGGCCCACAAGCGGATTCAGGACATGCTGGCCAAGGGCGAAACACTGCCGGTGCCCTTCACCAACAGGGTCATTTACTATGTCGGTCCCGTCGATCCGGTGCGCGACGAAGCGGTCGGTCCGGCCGGCCCGACCACCTCCACCCGCATGGACAAATTCACCGACATGATGTTGGCCCAGACCGGGCTGATCGCCATGATCGGCAAAGCCGAGCGAGGCCCCGAAGCGATTGAAGCCATCCGCCAACACAAGAGCGCCTATCTGATGGCCGTGGGCGGTGCCGCATATTTGGTCTCCAAAGCCATCAAGACCGCCAAGGTGGTGGGCTTTGAAGACTTGGGCATGGAAGCCATTTATGAATTTGACGTGGTCGACATGCCCGTCACGGTGGCGGTGGATGCGGGTGGCACCAGCGCCCACATCACCGGCCCGGCAGAGTGGTCCAAGCGCATCGCCAGCGGCGAGTTCAAGGGCATTACCCTGGCATCGGCCTGATCAGTGCAGGTGGCGTGGCTTGCGCCCGCCGCCGTGCCCACCCGACCCGCCATGCCCACCCCGGGGTGGCTTGCCCAATTCGAGTGAGCTCACCAGGCTGTCAAAGCGCTCGCTGAACAGGCGGTCGATCTCGTGGATCACGCCGCCCAGTTCGCTCGCCTCAAAATGACGCTCCATCAGTTGCACCACATCCTCAATCAGCAAGTCACGTTGCACCTGCATGATCGCCGCTGGCGTGGGGCCCACAAAAAGCATCAGGAAATCGTCGCGGGAGGTGCCACCGTCGGCCTCTGATTCCTCTTCGAACTCGGCGTCATAAAAAGTCACCTCCAGCACCCCACCCGTGGCCACCAGGTCATTCAGGCCCATGCACAAATCGTCCAGATTTTGGCGGAAGTCATCGTCGCCCGAAACTGTCCAGCAGATGTGCAACATGTGCTGGGCTTTGTCGTGTCGAATGCCAGGCTCGTCGTCATAGGCACTGGCGGCCCCATCGCTCAGGGAACGGGCACCGGCGTACTTCCAAAGCGGCTTGAGGGCTTCCTGAATGGCGTCAAAACCCACCTCAGGGCGCAAGCCCAGGTCGCCGTGGACATGAATTTCAAAAGGTGCGTTGTAACGTGTCATGGTCTCCCCTGGTGTGAGAAATGATATCGCATCCTTTGAGGGCCACACAAAATCAAATGGCACCATAGGTCAGGGTTGATCGTGGTGCCCGAAACCGGAATCGAACCGGTACGCCCCATTTCTGGAAAGCGGCGGATTTTAAGTCCGCTGTGTCTACCTATTTCACCATTCGGGCCACATTGGCCATTGTCGCAAAATTCCAGCACAATGTGACTTCATGGAAATGATCTCCCCAGATCGCTTTTCGCGGTGCGTGGCCTGGCTGCTAGGTATGTTTGCCTTGGCCGGATGTGCCAGCCACTCTACAGAAACAGCCAAGCAGCTCGATCGATCGCGGCCCCAATACCGCAGTGCAGCCTGCCAACAGACGCTGAGCGAGGTCTGGATACACCAAGACATCAAAAATACCACGACCGTGGCCACCCCCATCGTGGCCCTGGCGGCAGGTCCGGTCAGCGCCATTCCCTTGCTTTTGGCTCATGTCGGCTTAGGAGCTGCCGACCGCATTGACGCCGCCACCCTGGCCCGCCATTGCGGAGCCCCCGCACCAGGGGCGTTAGGCATTTCCGCTGGCGTGGCTGGTGATGCCGCCCTGGGGGTTTTAGGGGGTACGGCGGGTGCGGCTTTGGGTAAAAGCGTGCCTTCGGTCAGCCCCGGGGCCGCACCCACACGCTAAGCTCAAACCCACTGGGCCACC
>JBEBAJ010000068.1:0-10104 GCA_041158965.1 Pseudomonadota bacterium
AGCCTAACCCCATGTCCAGCACCCCCTCCACCCCACAAATCGCGCTCGTCACTGGCGCCAGCCGAGGCATCGGCGCGGCCATCGCTGCCGAACTGGCCCGCCAGGGGTTTTTCGTCATCGGCACCGCCACCACCGAGGCTGGGGCCGCCGCCATCGGACACACCCTCCAATCTCTGGGGCGCGGCGAGGGCGCCAAACTTCAAGTCACCGATGCAGCCGCCTGCGACGAATTGATCGATCGCATTGTCAAAACACATGGCGGCCTGCATGTGCTTGTCAACAATGCAGGCATCACCCGCGACATGCTTGCCATGCGGCTGAAAGACGAAGACTTTGACGCCGTCATCGATACCAACCTGCGTGCCGTCTTCCGCCTGTGTCGCGCCGTCACCCGCCCCATGATGAAACAACGCATGGGACGCATCATCAACATCACCAGCGTGGTGGGCGCCATGGGCAACCCTGGCCAGGCCAACTATGCCGCCTCCAAAGCCGGTGTGGCGGGCATGACCCGCGCCTTGGCCAAAGAGTTGGGCAGCCGCGGCATCACCGTCAATTGCGTGGCACCGGGTTTCATCGAAACCGACATGACCGCCGCTTTGCCCGAGGCCCAGCAACAAGCCCTGCTGTCTCAAATTCCTCTGGGCCATCTGGGCAAACCCGCCGACATCGCCGCCGTGGTGGCGTTTTTGGCGGGCCCCGGTGCGGCCTATGTCACCGGTCAGGAATGGCATGTCAATGGCGGCATGGCCATGGTCTGAAACGGTTCAGACGAACTTTTTGCCCTCTTGGGCTCAACCCGCCGTCTCGACAGGGTAAAATGTCGGACATCTTTGTTGATAACCCTTTGAGGGAACCATGAGCGATATAGAAACACGCGTTAAAAAAATCATCGCTGAACAACTCGGCGTGGAAGAATCCCAAGTCACCAACGAGAAGGCTTTTGTGGCCGACTTGGGCGCAGACTCCCTGGACACCGTTGAACTGGTGATGGCCCTGGAAGATGAGTTTGGCATCGAAATTCCCGACGAAGACGCCGAGAAGATCACCACCGTCCAAAACGCCATCGACTACGCGGTGGCCCACCAGAAGTAAATTGTCTCCCCCATGAGCCGTCGTCGCGTCGTTGTGACCGGTCTGGGATGTGTCAGCCCCGTGGGCAACACGGGTTCTGAGGCCTGGGCCAATCTCCTGGCGGGTCGGTCGGGCATAGCCCCCATCACCCGATTCGACACCTCTGCCTTCTCGGTCAAATTTGCCGGTGAGGTGAAGGGACTCGACCTCGATGCCTACATCCCGCCGAAAGAGGCGCGGGCGATGGACACCTTCATCCATTACGGCATAGTGGCTGCGCTGCAGGCGGTGGCCGATGCCGGCCTGCCCACAGGCGACGCACTCAACGAAGAACAGGCCGAGCGCATCGGCTGTGTGATCGGTTCCGGCATAGGCGGTTTGCCCCTCATTGAAGACACCCACGCTGAGCTCACCGCTCGCGGGCCACGGCGCATATCCCCCTTCTTCGTGCCCGCCTCCATCATCAACATGATCTCGGGCCATGTCTCCATGCGCCTGGGTTTCAAAGGCCCCAATCTGGCGGTGGTCACGGCCTGCACCACTGGCCTGCACAGCATCGGCGAGGCAGGCCGCCTCATCGAATACGGCGACGCCGATGTCATGGTGGCGGGTGGCTCTGAGGCCACCGTTTCCCCTCTGGGTGTCGGCGGGTTTGCGGCCATGCGGGCCTTGTCCACACGCAACGACGACCCTGCAGCAGCCTCACGGCCCTGGGACAAAGACCGCGACGGTTTTGTCTTGGGGGAAGGCGCAGGCGTGCTGGTGCTCGAAGAGTACGAATACGCCAAAAAACGCGGTGCCCGCATCTATGCCGAACTCTCGGGCTATGGCATGAGTGCCGATGCTGGCCACATGACCGCCCCGAACATGGATGGCCCGCGCCGCGCCATGGTCAACGCCCTGCGCAACGCCGGCATCCACCCCGATCAGGTTCAGTACCTCAATGCCCACGGCACCTCTACCCCCCTGGGCGACGTGAACGAAACCAACGCCATCAAGGCCGCCATGGGCGAGCACGCCAAAAAACTGGTGGTCAGCTCCACCAAGTCCATGACCGGTCATTTGCTGGGCGGGGCAGGTGGCATCGAGAGCGTGTTCACGGTGCTGGCCTTGCACCACCAGAAAATCCCGCCCACCATCAATTTGCACAACCCCGATCCCGAGTGCGATCTCGATTACTGTGCCAATACGGCCCGCGACGCCCGCATTGACGTGGCCGTCAAAAACAATTTTGGTTTCGGTGGCACCAACGGCACCCTGGTCTTCAAACGCCTGGCCTGAGCCTTTGGCGCCATTCCGATCCCACCCCTGAGCCAGGCTCACTTGAGTTCTGGTTTTTTGTCCCCAAATTCTTGACCAGGCCCAGCAAGCGCGGCCCAAGGCTTGGTGTTGCAGCATCTGCCAGACCCCAATCCGCCAAAGGATATTCGGCTCGGTCTACATTGCACAGACGGAGGAACCCATGAACCCCTACACTGCCCAGCCTCGCCGCTGGTTTGGCATATTGGCCATGTCATTTGGTCTGTCCCTTTTGGCGCCCGCTTCAATAGCCTGGGCCCAGGCCCGCAATCTGCCTGATTTCACCGACTTGGTGGAACAGGTCGGGCCCTCTGTGGTCAATATACGCACCACAGAAAAGGTACAGCGCAATCCGGAGGCCGAAGGTCAGGGGCCTGACGACGAAATGCAGGAGTTGCTGCGGCGCTTTTTTGGCATTCCCATGCCAGGTGGGCCGCGCCCGTCCCAACCCCAACGTCCCGAGCGCCCGCAGCCCGAAGAAAAACAGCGCGGCATTGGTTCGGGCTTCATCCTGACCCCGGACGGGTTCATCATGACCAACGCCCACGTGGTGCAGGGCGCCGATCAGGTCATCGTGACCCTCGCGGACAAGCGCGAGTTCAAGGCCCGCATCGTCGGTGCAGACCGTCGCACCGATGTCGCCGTGGTCAAGATCGACTCCACGGGCCTGCCCGCCGTGCGCATCGGCGATGTAGGCCGACTTCGTGCCGGCCAATGGGTCATGGCCATCGGTTCGCCATTTGGCCTCGACAACACCGTCACCGCTGGCATCGTCAGCGCCAAGGCGCGTGACACCGGTGACTATCTGCCCTTCATCCAGACCGATGTGGCCATCAACCCCGGCAACTCCGGCGGTCCCCTCATCAATATGAATGGCGAGGTGGTGGGCATCAACAGCCAGATTTACTCTCGCTCCGGTGGGTTCATGGGCATCTCCTTTGCCATTCCCATCGACGAAGCCATCCGCATCAGTGACCAGTTGCGCGCCAGAGGGCGGGTGCAGCGCGGCCGCATCGGCGTTCAAATCGATCAGGTCAGCAAAGAAGTGGCTGAATCTCTGGGACTGAGCAAAGCGCAAGGCGCCCTGATCCGCGCCGTTGAACCCGGCGCACCGGCAGAAAAAGCCGGCATTGAGGCGGGCGACATCATCTTGCAAGTCGACAACACCGTGATTGAAAAGGCCAACGATCTGCCCCGGCACATTGGCAATCTGCGCCCCGGCTCTCGGGCCAACATCCAGGTCTGGCGCCGTGGCGCGATGCGGGAAATCAGCGTCGTCATCGGCGAGTTCGAGCCTGAGCAATCAGCCGCCCGCAACCGGGCCGCTGAAGAGGACAAAAAGCCTGCCGCTACTCGCTACTGGGGTTTGCAAATCGCCGAGCTCACCGATGCGCAGCGCCGCGACCTGAAGCTCAAAGGCGGTGTGCGCGTGGTCGGTGTCAGCGATCCTGCCGCCCGTGCGGGCTTGCGTGAAGGCGACATCATCACTGCCATCGCCAACACCGAGGTCGGCAATGTCGCCGAATTCGAGGCTGTGGCCGCTCGTTTCGACAAAAACCGTCCGGTCAATGTCTTGTTTCGCCGTGGAGAGTGGGCCCAATACACCTTGATCCGCCCCATGCGCTAAGGAAGCTTTGCACCACACACAATGCGCGCCCATGGCCCTCAGCCAGGCCTCGCCACTGCGAGATTCGCCTTGGCGGGCCTCCCCGCCGCCCTGCAAAACCGTTCTTCCCGGGGGGGTATTGGCATAATCGCGACAAGGATCAGACCCATGCAAAAAATTATTTTTCACCCCTCAATTAAGTTAGTAAACGCAAACTACGTGATTTTTACATCACTTTTTGTATAGAATAGAGGTCGTACATTCGTCAATGCGTTATATGGGTGAAGGACTTCGCCACCATGCGGGATGTCCTCATGCGATTCACCCAAGCTCCACAGCGTGCCCACAAGTTGTCCCATGTATGTCCAAACAGAGTTGTTGATAAATTGTGAATAAATACCTGTTGTCCCTCCGCAACGACCGCTCAGCCCCCCGTTTGGGGGCTACACCCAACTCGCTTTTTGCCTACAATGAAGTTCCAACTTTCGCAGTTGCCATAGATGGTTGGTTCAGGGCGCGTCAGACATGACGCGCCCTTTTTTCATGTGGCGCACCCATTGAATTCAAACACTTGAACACAGCCTTTGATGAAGCACATCAGAAATTTTTCGATCATCGCCCACATTGATCATGGCAAATCCACACTGGCCGATCGCATCATCCAGCGCTGCGGCGGCTTGGAAGAGCGCGAGATGCAGGCACAGGTTCTTGACTCGATGGACATCGAGAAGGAGCGTGGCATCACCATCAAGGCGCAGACCGCTGCGCTGCGCTACACCGCCCGCGACGGACAGATCTACAACCTCAACCTCATCGACACCCCGGGCCACGTCGACTTCTCGTATGAGGTCAGCCGGTCTCTCTCGGCCTGCGAGGGGGCTTTGCTGGTGGTGGATGCCAGCCAGGGCGTTGAGGCCCAGACCGTGGCCAACTGCTACACCGCCCTCGACCTGGGGGTCGAGGTTCTTCCCGTACTCAACAAAATGGATTTGCCGCAGGCGGATCCTGAGACCGCCAAGGCCGAAATCGAAGACGTGATCGGCATCGATGCGTCCGAGGCCATCCCCTGTTCGGCCAAGACCGGCATGGGGGTCGACGACATCCTTGAGGCCATCGTGGCCAAGATCCCGGCGCCGCGCGGCGAGGCCGATGCCCCCTTGCGCGCGATGATCATCGATTCCTGGTTTGACAGCTATGTCGGCGTGGTGATGCTGGTTCGGGTGGTCGACGGCCAATTGCACAGGGGCGAGCGCGTTCGCCTCATGGCCACCGGCGCTTGCTACGAGGCAGGCAGTCTGGGGGTGTTCACCCCCGCCAACCAGCCGCGCGACAGCCTGCATGCCGGGGAGGTGGGCTACATCATCGCCGGCATCAAGGAGCTCAAAGCCGCCAAGGTCGGCGATACCGTCACGCTGGAAAAAAAGCTGCCCAACAACGCCGGCAGCGCCACTTCGCCCTTGCCCGGCTTCAAGGAAATACAGCCGCAGGTCTTTGCCGGGCTCTACCCGACCGAGGCCAATCAGTACGACGCTTTGCGCGACGCACTCGAAAAACTGCAGCTCAACGACGCTTCGCTCCAATTCGAACCTGAGGTGTCGCAAGCCCTGGGCTTTGGCTTTCGCTGCGGTTTCCTGGGCCTGTTGCACATGGAAATCGTCCAGGAACGCCTGGAGCGCGAGTTTGATCAAGACCTCATCACCACCGCCCCCAGTGTCGTCTACCAGGTGGTCAAGGGTGACGGCGAGGTGATCATGGTCGAGAACCCGTCCAAGATGCCCGACCAGGGCCGCATCCAGGAAATCCGCGAACCCATTGTCACGGTGCACCTCTACATGCCCCAAGAGTACGTCGGCCCGGTCATGACCCTGGCCAATCAAAAGCGCGGCGTGCAACTCAATATGTCTTACCATGGCCGCCAGGTCATGCTGACCTACGACCTTCCCCTGGGCGAAATCGTGCTCGATTTCTTCGACAAGCTCAAGTCAGTCAGTCGCGGCTACGCCTCGATGGATTACGAGTTCAAAGAGTACCGGCCTTCCGACGTGGTCAAAGTCGACATCTTGCTCAATGGCGAAAAAGTCGATGCCCTGTCCATCATCGTGCACCGCAGCCAATCCCAATACCGGGGCCGGGCAGTGGCCGCCAAAATGCGTGAAATCATCAGCCGTCAGATGTTTGATGTGGCCATTCAGGCGGCCATCGGCGCCAACATCATTGCTCGCGAGACGATCAAGGCTTTGCGCAAGAATGTGCTGGCAAAATGCTATGGTGGAGATATTTCCCGTAAACGCAAACTGCTGGAAAAGCAAAAAGCAGGCAAAAAGCGCATGAAACAAATCGGATCGGTCGAGGTGCCTCAAGAAGCGTTCCTGGCCATATTGCAGGTCGAGGATTGAAAATGCCCACCATCACCGCCTTTGTCCTGGCCGCCTTTGTGGGTTATGGGGTTTCGTGGATGTGGGGTTATCACGAGGGCAATTTCGCCCTGCTGATGCTCATGGCCACCCTGGTCTCCGGCGTGTATTGGTTGCTCGAGCGCTGGGTGTTCCTGCCGCGTCGCCAAGCCGCCGCCCAAGCACTCGCCAACCAGGAAGCCTTGCGCCGGGCGCAACTCAAACAGCAGGGCATCGAAAAAATCGACCTTGATCTGGCCCAGGCGCAACAAGAATTGCTTCGTCAGCCCTGGTGGCTCGACTGGACCGCTGGCCTCTTCCCCGTCATTGCCATTGTGTTCGTTTTGCGCTCCTTCCTGTTTGAGCCCTTCAAAATCCCCTCAGGCTCCATGATTCCCACCCTCTGGGTGGGCGACCTGATTTTGGTCAACAAATTCCACTACGGGCTGCGTCTGCCGGTCTTGAACACCAAAATCACCGAAGGCAATCCGGTGCAGCGTGGCGACGTCATGGTGTTTCGCTATCCCCCCAGGCCCAGCCTCGACTACATCAAGCGCGTGGTGGGTGTGCCCGGGGACGAGGTGGCTTACTTGAACAAGCAACTCACCATCAACGGGCAGCCGGTCCCCAAGGCGGCGCTCACCGATTTTTTCAACGAAGACACGCTGGGCTACAGCAAGCAATTTGCTGAAACCCTGCCCACGGGAAGCCAACCCGAGCAGATGGGGCCCGCCAAAACCGTGCGCTTGCTCAACGATCCAAACCGCCCTGCCTTTGTGCCCGGTGCCGATGACTTTGCCTTCAAAGACCAGTGCCGTTACAGCATCGAGGGCGTGGTTTGCAAAGTGCCTGCCGGGCATTACTTCATGATGGGGGACAACCGGGACGACTCCCTCGATTCGCGCTATTTTGGTTTCGTGCCCGAGGCCAACATCGTTGGCAAAGCCTTTTTGGTCTGGATGAACTTCAGCCATTGGGGCCGCATCGGCAGCTTTGACTGAACCCCATGGCCGAGCTGACCCCGCCGTTGCTGGCCTTGCAAGAGCGATTGGGCCACCGCTTTGGCCAGCCCGGCTTGCTCGAGCTGGCCATGACCCATCGCAGCTTCAGCTCGACCCACAATGAGCGCCTTGAATTTTTGGGCGATACCGTCCTGAATCTCTCCATCAGCCAAGTCCTCTTTCGGGCCTTGAGCGAAATGACCGAGGGCGAACTCTCCCGCATACGGGCCAACCTGGTGCGTCAGGAAACCCTGCATCAACTCGCCCTGGATCTGGGCCTGGTCGGGTTGATCCGGTTGGGCGAGGGCGAGCTGCGCTCGGGCGGGGCCAAGCGGCCTTCGATCCTGGCCGACGCTTTCGAGGCCGTCATCGGGGCCGTCTTTCTCGATGCCGGCTTTGACGCGGCCGACGCCTTGGTGCGCCGACTCTACGATCGGGTTGAAATCAAAACCGGCATGCCGGACAACGCCAAAGACCCCAAAACCGAATTGCAGGAATGGTTGCAAGCCCGCCGCATGAAGCTGCCCCAGTACCGGGTCATCGACACCCACGGTGCCGCCCATCAGCAAACCTTCGAGATCGAGTGCGCGGTGCCTGAATTGAACCTCAGTCAGCGGGGGCAGGGCGGGTCGCGCCGTGCCGGTGAACAGGCCGCTGCCCAGGCCATGCTGGCCGCCATCCGAAGAACATCCGCATGAACCCAGAATTACCACCCGCCTCAGAGGCCCCCAGCGGTCCGACCCGTTGTGGCTTGATCGCCATCGTGGGTCGCCCCAACGTGGGCAAATCGACCCTGCTCAATGCATTGGTCGGCCAAAAAATCAGCATCACCTCGCGCAAAGCCCAAACCACCCGCCACCGCATCACCGGCATACGCACCGAGGCCGACACCCAGTTCATTTTTGTCGACACCCCCGGGTTTCAGACCCGCCACGCCAACGCGCTCAACCGATCGCTCAACAAAACCGTATTGGGGGCCGTCAGCGACGTTGATCTGGTGTTGTTTGTGGTCGAGGCCGGCCACTTCAGCATGGCCGACGCCAAGGTCTTGGCCCTGTTGCGACCCGAAACCCCCGCACTGCTGGTGGCCAACAAACTCGATACCGTGCATCGGCGTGCCGAAATCGCGCCCTGGCTGCGCGACATGCAGCAGCGCCATCCCTTCACCGAGTTTGTCCCCATGTCGGCCAAAAACCCCAAAGATGTGGGCCGACTGCTCGACATTTGCCGCCAGCACCTGCCCGAACAACCCTGGTGGTACGGGGCGGACGAATTGACCGACCGCAGCGAAAAATTTCTGGCCAGCGAAATCGTGCGGGAAAAACTGTTCCGTTTGACCGGCGACGAACTGCCTTACACCTCCACCGTGGTGATCGATCAATTCGAGGAAGAGCCAGGCCGCACGGCCAAGCGCATGGTGCGCATTGCCGCCACCATCGTGGTTGAGCGCGACGGCCACAAAGCCATGGTGATCGGTGAGCAAGGCGAGAAGCTCAAGCGCATCGGCACCGAGGCCCGCACCGAACTGGAAAAACTCCTCGACGCCAAGGTGTTCCTGCAACTCTGGGTCAAGGTGCGATCGGGCTGGGCCGACGACGAAGCCCGGGTGCGCAGTTTCGGCTACGACACCTGAGCCCGGTTTTTTTAGGGCAACTGCGCCAAGGCCTGCAAATATCGGGCATCCACCATCAAATCGTCCCACGACAAGGCGGCTTGGGTGGGCAACAAAGCCCCCCGTCGCTGTTCGCTGGCCTCGCTCGCCTGCCAATGCCCTTTCAGCAGCGCCTCAGCCAGACCATCCAGCAATTCATCCACCGCCCGACCCTGCTCCGGCGCGTTGGCCATGCTCTGGTTGCAAAGCAAGACCAGATCGCAGCCGGCTTGCAAGGCCGCGACAGCGGCCTGGGTGTAACTCACCACCCGGCCATCGATGCGCCGGGCCCCTTCCATCGACAGGTCATCACTGAAAATCGCGCCCTCAAAGCCCATTTGCCGGCGCAGGATGTCTTGCAGCCAACGCGCCGAAAAACCCGCTGGTTTGTCATCGACCTTGGGGTAAATCACATGTGCGGGCATCACACTGCCCAGTGTGGCACCCAGCGCTGCATAGGGCCATGCGTCGTCGTTCAATATGGCCTTGAGTGAGCGGCGGTCGATCGGAATCTCGGTGTGTGAATCGGCGCGCACAAACCCGTGGCCGGGAAAATGCTTGCCGCAACTGCCCATGCCCGCACTCAACAGGCCCTGCATCAGGCTCTGTGCCAGCACCGACACGACCCGCGCGTCGCGGTGAAAAGCGCGGTCACCAATCACACCGCTGCCGCCGTGGTCGAGATCCAGCACAGGTGTGAAACTGAAGTCCACCCCGCAGGCCCGCAATTCCATGGCCAGCACCTGACCGCAGGCTGCCGCGCTGCGCATGGCCCGCAGGGCCCCGCTGCCCGGCCCGCGGGCGTCGTCTTTCAACCACATCTCGCCCAGTGCCCGCATGGGCGGCAAGTGGGTGAATCCATCGGTGCGAAAGCGTTGCACCCGGCCCCCCTCATGGTCGACACAAATCAGCGCATCCGGGCGCACCGCCTTGATCTCGGCGCACAAACCACTGAGCTGCTGGCGGTTTTGCCAGTTTCGTCCAAACAAAATCAGCCCCCCTGTCAGCGGGTGGCGCAGGCGGCGTCGGTCGATCTCGCTCAGTTGGGTACCGGCGATGTCCAGAATCAGGGGGGCGTGA
>JBEBAJ010000069.1:0-10050 GCA_041158965.1 Pseudomonadota bacterium
AGTCAGTTTTATCTGGCCATGTACTGGGCACAGGAATTGGCGGCTCAAAATGACGACGCCGATCTGAAAAAGCACTTTGCCCCATTGGCCAAGTACCTGGCCGACAATGAGGCTCAAATCATGAAGGAGTTGACCGAAGTTCAGGGCAAACCGGTGGACATCGGGGGCTATTACTACCCCGATCCGGCCAAAGTGAAAAAGGCCATGCTGCCCAGCCCCACCTTCAACAAGGCCTTAGGCGTGGCCTGAAGTCAGCCATTTCCGGGGCCCAGGCCCCGGAACCAAAAAACCTCGTCGAATGACGAGGTTTTTTCTTGGGTAAGCCTATGCTTGCGCTCACATGAATCGGTCGAGTTGCTTGCGCGTCATGCGATCCAAGGCAGGCAGATGGCGAATGAGGTATTGCACGCCATGCGCATCTGAGACGATCAGGGTGTGGGCGTTAAGGCGGCGGATGTCTTCCTCGCCTTTCAAAACCAGCTCGGTCGGGCCACGATCGGTCTCCACGTGCCAGACCGAGGGCGTGGCATAACCGCTCACACTGACCAAACGAAGTATTTCGGGCATGAATTCTCTTTGGGTCAGCGCCTCGATCAGCGTTTCCTGCATGGGCCCGGGCAAATCAGCCATGCGGTCTATCCACAACAACTCGCGTCCATCCTGGCTGAGAATGGATACCGACTCAGAGGGCGCACTGATGGGAAAGGGACGCACCACATTGACGCGGTGGTGCGTGAGGCCATCCGGGGTGCGCAAGGCCCATACCCCGAACGGGTCGCGAAACAAATCAAAGGAAGGCACGGCGTGCGAACTCATGCCACGCTCTCCGAGTCGGTCGATTTTTTGATCATGCCGGGCAATTCGTCCTTCTCTTCTCTGGCCTGGGCCTCATACAGGCGCCAATATACCCCTTGACGCTGCATCAATTCTTCATGCCGCCCCTGCTCCACCAATTGGCCTTGCTCCATGACCACCAAACGGTCTGCACGTTGCAGGGTTGATAAGCGGTGGGCGATGGCAATGGTGGTTCGGCCTTGCACCAGGTTGTCAAGAGCGCGCTGAATCTCCTGTTCGGTTTCGGTGTCCACCGCCGAGGTGGCCTCGTCCAGAATAAGAATGCGCGGGTTGATCAGAAGTGCACGGGCAATCGAGATGCGTTGGCGCTCACCGCCCGACAGGCCCTGCCCACGCTCACCCACGAGCGAGTCATAGCCCTGGGGAAGCCGCAAAATGAAGTCATGCGCATGGGCCGCCCGAGCCGCCGCCACAATCTCTTCGCGCGAGGCCTCTGGTTTACCGTATGCGATGTTGTCGGCTATGGTGCCGAAAAACAAAAAAGGCTCCTGCAAGACCAGTCCGATGTGACGGCGGTAATCAGACAGCGCCAGATGGCGGATGTCCACCCCGTCGATGCGCACGCTGCCTTCGCAGGGGTCATAAAAGCGGCAAATCAGGTTGATCAGCGTGCTTTTGCCCGAACCACTTTGCCCCACCAGGCCGATCATTTCGCCGGGTTGGATGGAGAGAGAAAAATCGCGCAATACCGAACGATTGCCATAGCGAAAACCTGCGTTGTCGATATCGATACGCCCTTGCACCTGATTCAATTGCACCGGATGGATGGGTTCCGGCACGCTCGATACATGGTCCAGAATTTCGAAAATCCGCTTCACGCCTGCGGCGGCTTTTTGGGTGTGCGAGACGATGCGGCTCATGGAATCGAGGCGGGTGTAAAAGCGCCCGATGTAAGCCAGAAAAGCCGTCAGCACGCCCACCGTCACCTGCCCTTTGGAGACCTGCCATATGCCAAAGGCCCAGACCACCAGCAAGCCTATCTCAGTCATCAGGGTGATGGTAGGGGTGAATAGCCCCCAAAGGAAATTGACCCGGTCATTCACCGCCAGATTGTGTCGATTGGCCTCCCGGAATCGATTGGCCTCTCGCTTTTCCTGGGCGAAAGCCTTAACCACTCGGATGCCGGGAATGGTGTCAGAGAGCACGTTGGTCAATTCTGCCCACACGCGGTCGATTTTTTCAAAGCCAAGTCGCAAACGGTCACGCACCTGATGGATCAGCCAGGCAATGAAGGGCAATGGCAAAAGGGTGGCCAAAGCCAAGCCCGGATCGATGGTGAACAAAATGATGGCGGTCAAGGAGATCATCACCACGTCGGTGATGAAGTCGACCAGGTGCAAAGAGAGAAACAGGCAAAGCCGATCTGTTTCGGCCCCGATCCGGGCCATCAAATCACCCGTTCGGCGACCACCAAAATACTCCAGCGACAGGCGCATCAGGTGCTCATAGGTGGTGGTGCGCAAGTCGGCCCCGATGCGCTCTGAGACCAAGGCCAAGACATAGGTCTTGTACCAACCCAGGCCCCAAGCCAACAGCGCCGCCACCAGCAAGCCCGACAAATAAAGCGCGACCAACCAGGGGTCGATGGGCTGCCCATTCTGAAATGGAATCAGCACCTGATCCATGAGGGGCATGGTCATGTAGGGCGGCACCAATGTGAAAGCCGTCGATGCCAAAGTCAGGCCCAACCCCAGCAATAGCTGCTGGCGGTAGGGTTGGGCAAATCGCCACAAGCGCGTCAGCCCCCAACTGCGGGCTGGGGCGGCATCGTCTTCGCCCAGGTCTGCTTGGGGCGACAGGATGGGCTCCTCCTGCCCTGTGCAACGCTGATTGGCCATGTCCATCAGCCACAGGGCTTGCGGGTTGTGCCTCAGGGTGAAGCGCCAAACCGCCAGCCGATGCTGGGCGTCCATCCATTCAAGGCAGCCGACCCCGCCGTGGTCGGAGTGGCGCATGAGGAGATCGTCACGCCAGACCCAGGACTGATGTTGAACCAACCCGCCGTTGCCGCGCTGCAAGGCCAGCAGGCGCCGGTCTGTCACAATCAGGATTTCCTGGGTAAAACGCAATTGCGCATCCAGGTCAACCTGAAGGCAGGCCAGTGCGTTTTCAGAATCAAGTCCCAGCGTTTGCAAGGCCGGGTGCCATGAAACAGGCACCAAGGAAGCAAAAGACGGGGACAAATAAGAAGATTTCATTCAAAAGATCCTGACCGTGCCCATTGATTCAATGCCCAGTCTGTTCAAGCCCCAGCGCCCATGCGAAGGCCACCCTCACTTAACGCATGGAATTGTAACTTTGAGGACAAGAAGTCCAGTTCTCTGACACTTTTTGCGAAACGAGCTCGCCCATGGCATTTCCCCCGATTCAATTCCGCCGCATGAACCACGTTCGCGGCCCCAACCTCTGGACCTGGGTTCCGGTTTGCGAGGCCTGGGTCGACCTGGGCATTCTGGAAGATCACCCCTCCGACACGATCCCCGGTTATTACGAACGTCTGGTCGAATGGTTGCCCGGCCTGATCGAGCACCGCTGCAGCGTGGGCGAACGCGGAGGTTTCCTGCAACGCCTGCAACGCGGCACTTGGGCCGGCCACGTGATGGAGCACGTCAGCCTCGAACTGCAGACTCTGGCCGGGATAGACGATAAATTTTTCGGTTTTGGTCGGGCACGGGAAATCAGCGAGCGCGGTGTCTACAAGGTGGTCATCAGCACCCCTGACGAAGTCATAGGCCGCACCGCACTGACGGCCGCCAGAGACATGGTCATGGCCGCCATGAACGCAGAGCCATTTGATGTGAAGGCAGTGGTCGATGAGCTGATCGATCTGGTCGACGACCGCTGCCTGGGGCCTTCGACCGCCTGCATTGTGGATGCCGCCAAAGAACGCCTCATTCCAAACATCCGGCTCACCGATGGCAATTTGGTTCAATTGGGCTACGGGTCGCGCCAGCGCCGCATCTGGACCGCAGAGAGCGACCGCACCAGCGCCATTGCGGAAGGCATCTCCAGCGACAAAGACCTGACCAAAAGCCTATTGAGCACTTGCGGCATTCCCATCCCTGAAGGCGAAGTGGTGGCCAACCCTCAAGAGGCCTGGTCCGTGGCCCAAGAAATTGGTTTGCCTGTGGTCGTCAAACCACTGGATGCCAACCATGGGCGAGGTGTGTCACTGAATCTTCGCACTCAGGAAGAGGTGGAGGCGGCGTTTCATGTGGCCCTCTCCAAAGGAACCCAAGTCATCGTCGAGCGATTCGTTGAAGGTGAAGAGCACCGTTTATTGGTCGTGGGCGACCGAGTAGTGGCCGCATCCAAAGGCGAGCTGGCCACCATCACGGGCGATGGGGTGAGCACTGTGGCTCAACTGATTGAGTCACAAATCAACAGCGATCCCAGGCGGGGCATCGAGCAAGACTATCCCCTGGACAAAATTCGCCTTGACCGGCAACCCCACGCAGTTCTTGAGTTGCAACGCCAAGGCCTGACCGCCGACAGCGTGGTTGAAAACCAGCGGGTGGTCATTGTTCAGCGCAATGGCAACATGAACCACGATGTCACCCCTTGGGTGCATCCGGAAGTGGCCGCCATGGCCACTTTGGCGGCCCGGGTTGTCGGCCTGGATATCGCCGGCATCGACATGGTGATCAAAGACATCACCAAACCCATGCACAGCCAGGGCGGGGCCATTGTTGAAGTCAACGCCGGCCCTGGCCTTCTGATGCACCTCAAGCCGGCCACAGGTGAGCCGCGCCCGGTGGGCAAAGCCATCGTCGAGCATCTTTTTGGGCCGAATGACGATGGACGCATCCCCGTGGTGGGCATCACGGGCAGCCGACAAACCAGCCTTTTGGCGCGCCTGGTGGGTTGGTTATTGCACTTGAGCGGCAAACGCACCGGTGTGGCTTGTCGAGAAGGCCTGTACATGGACCAGCGTTTGGTCGAAACCATCGACGCCCGAGGCTATGACCAGGGCGAGCGTTTGTTGATCAATCGTGCCCTGGATGGCGTGGTGCTCGAGACTGCGGCACGCAATATCGTCGAAGACGGCTACCCCTACGACCTGTGTCAGGTGGGGGTGGTGACCGATCTGCCGACCGATGACCTCAGCGACCATGACATGACCACCCCGGAGCAGATGCGCACCGTGATTCGCACTCAAATGGACGTGGTTTTACAAAGCGGCGTCGGGGTACTCAATGCCGACGATGAGACGATTGCCGGCCTGGCTGAGCTGTGCAACGGCGAAGTGGTCTTCTACGGCCTATCTCCAGAGCACCCGGTCGTTGCCGCCCATGTGCTGGCAGGCAAACGGGCTGTGTTTTTGCGCGACCAGCATGTGGTCCTGGCGCGGGGCAATCAGGAAAATCCCCTGTTCCATCTTGACCTGGCACCCATTGCGCAATTGTTGCGCGATGGCATGACCATCCCCACTCTGCTGGCCGCTGTGGCCATCGGCTGGTCGCTCGAAATCCCGCCCTTGCTCATCCGGGCCGGCTTAAAAAACTTTGGCCAAAAAACCCATGCGGTGCAGGCCCTCAATCCCAACTCCACTTTGGCCTGAATCATGGAAGTCTCTCGCATCCGCGCCCTTCGGGGCCCCAATTTGTGGACTCGCCACACCGCCATTGAAGCCCTGGTGCAATGCGCCCCCGAGCATGGCGACATCAAAACCCTGCCAGACTTTGAAACCCGACTGAGGCACTTGTTTCCAGGCATGGGTACTTTGCAGGCCACCGAACACAAGGCCAAGATCAGCCTGGCCCATGCCCTGGAAGCGGCCACCCTGCATCTGCAAACAGAGGCCGGTTGTCCAGTCACCTTCAGCCGCACCACCCCCACGCCAGACACCGGTTTGTATCAGGTGGTGGTGGAGTACACCGAAGAGCCTGTGGGGCGCCTGGCCCTCAAGCTGGCCATGCAACTGATTCAGGCAGCGCTGGCCAATACCGACTTTGACCTCGATCGCGCTCTGCACGAATTGCGCGAACTGGATGAAGACATCCGACTGGGCCCCTCTACCGGCTCCATCGTCGACGCCGCCGTGGCCAGGGGCATTCCGTATCGACGCCTGACTGAAGGCAGCCTCGTGCAGCTGGGCTGGGGGTCAAAGCAGCGCCGCATCCAGGCGGCTGAAATCGATCGCACCAGCGCCATTGCAGAGTCGATTGCCCAGGACAAGGAATTGACCAAAAAACTGCTCGATGCCGCCGGGGTACCCGTGCCCAAAGGCAGGCCTGTCAGGGATGCGGCCGACGCATGGAAAGCCGCCATGGAAGTGGGTCTGCCGGTGGTGGTCAAGCCCAGGGACGGCAATCAGGGCAAGGGCGTGACCGTCAATATCAGCACCGAAAGTGAAGTCTTGGCTGCCTACGAAGTGGCGCAAAACCACGGTGGCGGGGTGTTGGTCGAGCGCTTTCTTCCCGGCAGCGACTACCGACTGCTGGTGGTCGGTGAACGACTGGTGGCGGCAGCCCGACGCGAGCCGCCCTTGGTCATCGGGGATGGAAAGCACACCGTTCGCCAATTGGTGGACAAGGTCAACGCCGACCCGCGCCGTGGCGATGGCCATGCCACTTCGCTGACCAAAATTCGTTTTGACGATGTGGCCGTGGCCCGCCTCAAGGAACAAGGCTACGACGCCGAAACCATTCCACCCAAAGGGGCCCGGGTGGTCTTGCGCAACAATGCCAATCTTTCCACCGGCGGCACCGCCACCGATGTCACCGATGATGTGCATCCCGACGTCGCCGCCCGGGTGGTGTCGGCCGCCCGAATGATCGGCTTGGACATCGCCGGGGTGGACGTGGTGTGCGAATCGGTGTTGCGCCCGCTCGAAGAGCAAAGCGGCGGCATCGTCGAAGTCAATGCCGCACCGGGCTTGCGCATGCACCTGAGCCCCTCCTTTGGCAAGGGACGTGATGTGGGTGAGGCCATCATGGACGTGATGTTCCCGCGCGGAGAAGATGGCCGCATACCGGTGGTGGCCGTGACGGGCACCAACGGCAAGACCACCACGGTTCGTCTGACCTCGCACCTGCTGCGCACCAGTGGCTTGAGGGTGGGCATGACCAATACCGATGGCGTGTATGTCAATGGCCGCCAGATGGACAGTGGCGATTGCAGCGGCCCGCGCAGCGCACGCAATGTGCTGATGCACCCCGACGTCGACGCCGCCGTGCTGGAGACCGCCCGAGGAGGCATGCTGCGTGAAGGCTTGGCCTTTGACCGATGCTCGGTGGCGGTGGTGACCAACATCGGCATGGGCGATCACTTGGGCCTCAATTACATCACCACGGTAGAAGACCTGGCCGTGCTCAAGCGTGTGATCGTGCAAAACGTCGCCGCCTCGGGCGTGGCCGTGCTCAATGCCGCTGACCCGATGGTGGCGGCCATGGCCAACAGCTGCCCCGGCCAGATCACTTTCTTTGCCCTTGACTCGCACCACCCCATCATTGCCACTCACCGCGCTCAAGGCAAGCGGGTCTTGTTCTTGGAGGACGATCAGATCGTGGCCATGCAAGGCCAGATGCAGGTTCGCATCCCCTTGTCGGATGTGCCCCTCACTCGCAGCGGCGCCATTACCTTTCAAATTGAAAACGCGATGGCCTCGATTGGTGCCGCCTGGGCTGTCGGCCTGGGTTGGGAGACCATTTGCAAAGGACTGGCCAGCTTTGTCAGCGATGCCCAGGCTGTGCCGGGTCGCTTCAATGTGTTCGACTACAAAGGTGCCACGGTCATTGCCGACTACGGCCATAACCCGGATGCCATCAAGGCCCTGGTGCAAGCGGTCGGCAATTTGCCGGCCCAGCGACGCAGTGTGGTCATCAGTGGGGCGGGAGACCGTCGGGATGAAGACATCCGGGAACAAACCCGCATCATTGGCGATGTGTTTGACGATGTGGTGTTATTCCAGGACGCCTGTCAGCGCGGCCGGGTTGATGGCGAAGTGTTGGGCCTGTTGCGACAAGGTCTGGCCGGCGCTCGCCGCACGGCGCAGATTGATGAAATCTACGGTGAATTCAAGGCCATTGATCAAGCCATGGATCGCCTGCGCTCGGGCGATCTGTGTCTGATTCTGATCGATCAGGTCGAAGAGGCCTTGGCCCACATCATGCAAAAAGTGAACCGGGACTGAACTTTTCAAGCCCCACCTCATGAATCAGCGCGCGTAAAACCACAGGCCCAAGCCAACAGCGGCGCACAGACGCCAGCGCGCACGACCAGGGCAAACCGCCCGAGCCGCCAGGGCTGTGCCCAGCACCGTCGAAACGACGGAAGGCGGGGCAGTCTCCATCAGGGCCCATGGGCTGTTCGACGCCCACTCCAAACCCCGCAAGAACCAATCGGCCGCCCAGCCGGCCATGCCCCACAGTGGCGGCATGAATATGCCCAACAAAGACAGGGGCGTCAGCACCCAGGTCACCCATGGAATGGCCCATATGTTCACCCACCCTCCGGCCAGCGATACGCCATGAAAAAACAGCAGGCTCATGGGTGCCAGGGCCAGGGTGATGCGCCATTGCAGGTCTATGGTTTCGCTAAACCATAGACCCAAGCGGCCCTGTGTCGCCCCTGATTGCATGGCGTAGAGCACGCCAACGGCCACATAGCTCAGCCAGAAACCGGGTTGCGAGAGGGCCAAAGGATCAAAAGTCGCCACCAACGCCACCAACGCCACCAAGCCCAACCAGACTGCATGCGGCGGCCAACGGACATTCAGGGTACGCAAGATGGCTGTGGCAAGCAGCATCCAAACCGTGCGTTGGGCGGGAAGTCCCCAGCCAGAAAACCACGCATACACCATCGCCGTGGTCAACGCCGTCCAAAGCGCCACCAACGGCGCAGGCCAATACAAAGCCCAGGCTTGGCCACGCCAGCTCAAACGACACCAGAGCCATCGCAATGCCGCTGCCAGCCACAGGGCCAGCAAAGTCACATGCATGCCCGAGATGCTGACCAGATGAGCGACACCGGTGCGCCGAAACACATCCCAATCGGCCTGCTCGATGGCATTTTGATCGCCCATGCACAGCGCCGCCACCAATGCCGCCAAACGCGGCTGGCCCAACTCAAGTGCGATGCGATCACGCACCCGCTCCCGCAGTGCTTGCATCAAAGACTTGCCCTGCCCCAAATGCTGTGCACCCCATGGGCCGGGGCTTCCCCCCACGACAGTGCCCCTGGCAGTGAATTGCTGTTGCTGCATCCAGCGCCGCGTGTCGAATTCACCCTCATTCGATGCATCTGGCGCTGGCCGCCAGCGCACCGGCAACAACCAACGCTCACCGGCATGCAGATTGGGGCGGGCTGTTCGGTGCTCGGCCCAAGGCCAGCTCAGCCACACCTTGGGTTTTTCGGGCACTTTGCTCAAGCCCCGCAGCGGGTTCGGGCCTAGAGCCTGCGCTTCGATCTGAAAGGCAAAACGCACCGTGTGGCCCCCTTGACGTGTGACGCCGATCACCTCGCCCACGACCCAACAGACCTGATCGGCGGGCCAGGCACAGCCCATCGATGACGGCCAAACGGGCACAGGAGCGGGTTGCGCCAGCAGCCATGTGGCTCGCCCCAAGGCCAGCGCCACCCAGCACAAAAAGCCCCAAAAACGCCAACGCATGGTCTGATGCCCCCTCGTACACCGATTGCATCTAAACTATTGGCTCTTTACTTGAGTTTGCCCACCTCATCTGGGGGCGATTTTGAAAGGCTTTTCGAATGAGCATCGCTCAAAAATTGCAATCCATGGGCATCACCCTGCCTCCGGTCTCGACACCTGCAGCCGCCTACCTGCCCTATGTACAAAGCGGGTCCCTGGTGTTTCTGAGTGGGCATATCGCAAAAAAAGACGGTGCCGTTTGGGTGGGCCAATTGGGCCGCACCATGGCCACCGCGGAAGGCCAGCAGGCGGCCCGTGCCGTGGCCATCGACCTGATGGGCACATTGCAAGCCGCCTGTCAGGCCGCAGGCACCACTCTCGACGGCGTCGCACGCATCGTCAAGGTCATGAGCTTGGTCAACAGTGCACCCGACTTCACCGAGCACCACTTGGTCACCAATGGCTGTAGCGAGCTGCTGGGGCAGGTGTTCGGGGCAAGCGCCGCCCACGCACGCAGCGCTTTTGGCGTGGCCCAATTGCCCATGGGGGCCTGCGTCGAAATCGAAATGATCGTTGAGCTGAAATAAATGACACGCACGGTC
>JBEBAJ010000070.1:0-9995 GCA_041158965.1 Pseudomonadota bacterium
GGTGGCCCGAATTGACGCCCATTTGCTCAATCGTCAGGGCCTGACCCGCCTGTGCTATTGCGGCCCCGTGCTGCACACGCGCCCCGAGGGCCCCTATGCCAGCCGTGAGCCCCTGCAACTGGGCGCCGAGCTCTATGGCCATGGCGGTCCAGAGGCCGACCTGGAGATCCTCGAGTTGGCATTGCACGGCCTGAACCGCTCCGGCCTGGGCGACTTGGTCATCGACTTGGGCGATGCCCGCATCGTGTCCTCGATCTTGTCGGGCCAGGACCTGTCGGCCGAGCACACCGAGGCTTTGCTGACTGCACTGGCGACCAAGGACGGGTCTGCGTTGGCCGCCATGACCGGACATCTGGACGAAGACTGTCGCCAGGCTTTGGGTTTTTTGATCAGGGCTTATGGCGATGCGTCGGTGCTTGATGAGGCGCAGAAGGTGCTGTCCCCTTGGCCGTCCGCCTTGCAGGCCCTCGACGATATGCGCGTGCTCGCCCGTCAATTGGGCCGTGCCACCCTGTTTGATCTGGCCGATGCCAGGGGCTATGCCTACTACAGCGGCATCCGCTTTGCCGTTTATGCGCCCGGTCTGCACGAGGCTTTGGTGCGTGGCGGTCGCTATGACGAGGTGGGGGCTGTGTTCGGACGGCGTCGTGCCGCCGTTGGTTTCAGCCTGGACTTGAAAGCCCTGGTTGGGGTGGTGCCCCCATTGCCACCGCTTGCGGCGATTCGGGCCCCATGGTCGGAAGACGCCTCTTTGCGGGCTGCTGTGGCCCGTTGTCGTCAGCGGGGCGACACGGTGGTTTGTGTGTTGCCCGGCCACGAGAACGAGGCCGACGAATTTGAATGCGACCGAGAATTGGTGCTGCAAGACGGCCAATGGATCGTTCGCCCCTTATGATTTTTTGGATGTGAGTAAGAGCATGAACATCACCCGAGGACGCCATGTGGTCGTGGTAGGCACCCAGTGGGGCGACGAAGGCAAAGGCAAGCTCGTCGACTGGTTGACCGAGACCGCCACCGGGGTTATTCGCTTTCAGGGCGGGCACAACGCAGGCCACACGCTGGTGATCAATGGGGTGAAAACGGCCCTGCACCTGATTCCCAGCGGCATCATGCGTCCAGGGGTGCGTTGCTACATCGGCAATGGGGTGGTGCTGTCGGTCACCAAATTGCTGGAAGAAATCGCCGGGCTGGAGAAGGCCGGGGTCGAGGTGCGCTCGCGTTTGCGCATCTCCGAGGCATGCCCTTTGATTTTGCCGTATCACTCGGCCATCGACGTGGCCCGCGAGGCGGCGAAGGAAAAGTCGGGGCAGGCCAAAATCGGCACGACCGGCCGCGGCATCGGCCCGGCTTATGAAGACAAAATCGCCCGCCGTGCCCTGCGGGTGCAAGACTTGAAACACCCTGAGCGGTTTGCCACCAAACTGCGTGAGAATCTGGCCCTGCACAACCATGTGCTGACCGACATTCTGAAGGCGCCGGCGCTGGACTTTGACGCCATTTATGCCGAGGCCATGGCCCAGGCCCAGCAGATTCTGCCGATGGTGGCCGATGTCTCGCGTGAGCTCAATGAGGCCCATGCCAAGGGCGAGAACCTGTTGTTTGAGGGGGCTCAAGGCACTTTGCTCGATGTGGATCACGGCACCTATCCTTTTGTGACCAGCAGCAACTGTGTGGCCGGTAATGCGGCGGCCGGTTCTGGCGTCGGCCCGCATTTTTTGCACTATGTGCTGGGCATCACCAAGGCCTATTGCACCCGGGTGGGGGGCGGCCCCTTTCCGACCGAACTCGATTGGGAAAAAGAAGGCACACCTGGATGGCACATGGCCACGGTGGGGGCAGAGAAGGGCACCACCACCGGGCGCGCCCGACGCTGTGGCTGGTTTGATGCGGCCTTGCTCAAGCGCAGTGCCCAGGTCAATGGACTGACCGGGCTGTGCATCACCAAGCTCGATGTGCTCGATGGCTTGCCGGAATTGAAGCTGTGTGTGGCATACGAACTCGACGGCGCGCGCATTGATATTTTGCCCCTGGGGGCCGATGACATCGAGCGTTGCAAACCGGTCTACGAGACCTTGCCCGGCTGGACCCAAAGCACAGTGGGGGTGACCCGTCACGAAGACCTGCCCCAGGAAGCCCAACGCTATTTGCGCCGGATCGAGGAAACCTGTGGGGTGCCCATCCACATCGTCTCGACCAGCCCTGACCGCGATCACACCATTTTGCTGCGTCACCCGTACGCGGCCTGACCCATTCACACACCCCTCACGGAGGCCCCCATGCTCACGGAAGACGGCAAGCATCTTTATGTGTCTTATGACGAGTACCACAACCTGATTGAAAAGCTCGCGCTCAAAATCCACCTCTCGGGCTGGCAGTTCGACACCATCTTGTGTCTGGCTCGCGGTGGCATGCGCCCGGGGGATGTGCTGTCGCGCATTTTTGATGTGCCTTTGGCCATCATGTCCACCAGCTCATACCGGGCCGAGGCCGGCACGGTGCAGGGTCATTTGGACATTGCCCGTTACATCACCACCCCCAAGGGCGAGATCGCCGGGCGGGTGTTGCTGGTCGACGATTTGGCCGACACAGGCCACACCTTGAAAGCCGTGGTCGATATGCTCAAGACCAATTACGCGCCCATCACCGAGTTGCGCAGCGCGGTCATCTGGACCAAGGGCGTCTCGGCTTTCCAGCCCGACTATTCCGTTGAGTACCTGCCCACGAACCCATGGATTCATCAGCCCTTCGAGCCCTATGACTCGATGCGACCCGCCGCTCTGATGGAGAAGTGGAAGGTCTGAGCCGAGGCCCGCATGAGCCACGACACCGACCCCCGCTTGAGCGGGCTCATCCATCACCCCTATCGGGCACCGGCGGGCTTTGAAGCACCGCAGGGCGGGGTCTATAAAGCCTCCACGGTTTATTTCCCCACGGTCGATGCCTTGCGTGCCCGGGATTGGCGCGAAAAAGCCGGTTACACCTACGGCCTGCACGGCACACCCACCACTTATGTGCTGGAAGAGCGCATTGCGCACCTGGAAGGGGGCAGCCAGACCGTGCTGGTTCCCAGTGGCCTGAGTGCCATCAGCACCACTGCACTGGCCCTGTTGTCGACCGGCGACGAGGTTTTGATCCCGGACAATGCTTACGGCCCCAACAAAGCCTTGGCCGAGGGCGAATTGGCCCGCATGGGGGTCAGCCACCAGCTCTATGACCCGATGGATGTGGCAGACCTGGCCCAACGCTTGGGCCCCAAAACCCGACTGGTCTGGCTGGAGGCGCCGGGCTCGGTCACCATGGAGTTCCCCGATTTGCTGGCGCAGGTTCGATGTTGCCGAGCGCGCGGCGTGACCATCGCACTGGACAACACCTGGGGCGCCGGTCTGGCCTTTCGTCCTTTCGACCTCCTGGGCGATGGCACCCTGGGGGTGGATGTCAGCGTACACGCCCTGACCAAATACCCCAGCGGGGGTGGCGATGTGTTGATGGGGGCCATCACGACCCGAAATGAAAGTCTGCACCATGCCATCAAGCTTTGCCACATGCGCCTGGGCCTGGGTGTGGCGGCCAACGACGCCGAACTGATCTTGCGCTCTTTGGCCAGCATAGGGGTGCGCTACACCGCCCAAGACAGGGCCGCTCGCCAACTGGCGGTCTGGTTGCAGGCGCAATCCTTTTGCGCCCAGGTGTTGCACCCGGCCCTGAGCTCATCTCCCGGGCATGGGCATTGGCTTGAGGTGTGTGCCCAAGGCGGTCACGGCGCTTGCGGTTTGGCCGCCGGTTTGTTCAGCATCATCTTGCGCCCCGGCATCGCACAAGAGCGGGTGGACGCGTTTCTGAACGACTTGCGTCTCTTCAAGTTGGGCTACAGCTGGGGTGGCCCGGTCAGCCTGGTGGTGCCCTATGAGCTGAGGGGCATGCGCAGACGCCATACACCGCACCTTCATGAGGGCGCCCTGATTCGCTTCTCACTGGGCCTGGAGGCGGTCGACGATCTGATCGCCGATCTGGATCAGTCTGCGCGCCGCCATTTGGCCTGAATAGGGCGTTATTTCATTTCAAAGCCGATGGGGCCTTCGGGCGACTCGGGGTGGTGGCGCAGCTCAATCACGCAGTCTTTGATCGGCAATTCGGCCACGCCCGGCCCCAGGCAGGGTTGCAAAGCAGGCCCCAGGAATTGCCGGTATCTCTCGACCGATGTGTCCAAATGGGTCACAGAGATGATCACGCGGCCCACACCGCTCGCCCCATTGGGGTGGCGGCGCAGTTCGCCCTCGGGCACGCGCAAGGCGCGGGGGGTCACATCGCCACACAAAAAGGGCAAGTCGCGGCTGTTTTGTCGGGCTGTGGTCCATTTCAGCTCCACCCCGTCGGGGCGCATCCGGCCACCATCCAGCGGCCCCACGATCTCCAAGCCACGGGCTTGCGCGTCTGCCACCAGCTGAGCAGTCGAATGGGGCAGCAGGGCAAAGTCGATCAGCCCTTCGCCTTGTTGTTGCAAGATATGCCACCAGGCTTCAGCCGGTGCATCTGCCGACCAGGCGATCAGCTCGAAGTAAGAACCATCTTCAAAGACCACCAAAGCGTTGTGCGACAAACGCCCCGGGTGCTTGCCCCCCACGATGACGTGGTAGCCTTGATCGCGGTGATTTTGCATGGCCAACTCGAGGTCATGGACAGCGATCACCAAGTGATCCAGGGGGGGCAGTGCGGTAGAGGCCATGCTCATTGCTCCAATTTGATGCGGGTGTCTCGCACAAAGGCCGACCAGCGTTCGAATTGCTCACGGGCGTAACGGTCCACTGACGGCCCGTCGGTGGCCATGATTTCAAAGCCGCCTGCGGTCAGTTTGCCATTGACCTCCGGGTGATTCAAGGTGGCTTTGAAGTCTTCAGTGAGCTTGGACAGCACCGGGGCCGGGGTGCCCGACGGTGCAAAAATGCCGATCCATGAGTAGGCTTCAAAGCCCGCAAACCCCGATTCAGCCACAGTGGGCACCTGGGGCAAATCGGGCAGTCGTTTGGCCCCGGTGACGGCCAAAGCCTTGACTTTGCCAGCCTGTACCTGTGCGCGCAAAGCCGCGAAGCTCAACAGGGTGATCTGGCTGGTGTCGGCCAGCACGGCTTGCACGGCCGGGCCGCCGCCGCCGAAGGGCACATGCAAGACATCGACTTTGGCCCGACGTTTGAGGTCTTCCATCACCAGATGGTTCATGGAGCCCAAACCCGTTGAGGCATAGCTGAATTTGCCCGGCTGCTGTCGCGCCTCTTCAATAAAACCGCGCAAGTCGTTGGCCTTGACGCTGGCGCTGGCGGCGATCACCAGCGGAAAACGCACGGCCAGTGTCACGCCGGAAAAATCCTTGAAGGTGTCATAGGGCAGGTTGGGCTTGGCGATGGGGTTGATGGCATGCGAATCAAAGCACACCAGCAAGGTGTTGCCGTCAGGGGCGGCCTTGGCCACATATTGCGTACCCACCTGGCTGGCGGCGCCGGGCTTATTTTCGACCACCACCGGGCGGCCCATGCGTTGCGACAAGACCGGCTGCAGGATGCGGGCGGTGATGTCGGTGCTGCCGCCCGGGGGGAAGGTCACGATCAGGCGCAAGGAATTGTCGGCTTGAGCCCAGGCGCTTTGTGGCAGCCCCAAGGTGCCCGCTGCGGCAGCGGCCAGCCCCAGCCAATGACGACGATGGATTTGTTTCATGGTGATGACTCCTTTGATATGGGTCAGCCCATCCACTGGCTGACGGGGGTGGCGGCGTCTTGCAACTGTTGCGAGACCACATCGACCAGGGCCGGGCCCGGGTGCGCCAAGGCGGCGCGGATGGCGGCGTCGAGTTGCGCCGGGTCTTCGACCCGCCATGACTTGACGCCAAAGGCTTCAGCGACCCGGGCATGCTCGGTGCGGCCGAAGTCGACGGAAAAGTAACGTTGATCGTAGCCCACCTTTTGGCTGGCCTTGATCCAGCCGAAAACGGTGTTGGAGAACACCAGCATCTTCAGCGGCACCTGTCTGCGCACGATGGTCTCGAGCTCGCCACAGGTGAAGCCAAAGCTGCCGTCTCCCATGACCGCCACCACAGTGTGATCCGGTCGACCCAACCAGGCCCCTACACCAGCCGACATGGCATAGCCCAGGGCACCATGGGCGCGATTGGTGATGAAGTGTCTGCCGGGAACGGTGGAATTGTGGAAGTAAGCCGAGAAATAAGGGCAGGGCGTGCCAGGATCGGCCACCAAAATGCTGTTGGGCGGCAGCAGCCGGTTGAGGGCATCGACCACCCGCTCGGGCTTGATGGGGATGTCGAGCGAGGCCGCCAGCGGGGCGAAGCGGGCCCATTTGGCGGCGCGGGTGCGCTCGGCCAGTGCCTGACCGTCGACCGCATCAAGGCGGGGCTGACGGGACAGCAGCTCGGCCAATATTTCACACAGGGCGTGCAGGCTGAGGCGGGCGTCGCCCACCATCGGCGCATCGGTGCGGTAATTGGCGCCCACGGTAGAGCCGTCGACGTCCAGGTGAATGATCTTGACCTGACGGCTGGGCACCTTCCAGTGCTCGGTGGCGGTGGAGCCCACCCGGCAACCGATGAACATCACCAGATCGGCCTGAGCAACGACGTCGCGGGTGGCGTCGATGCCGCCATTGGAGCCCACCACCCCGGCGTTGAGCGGGTGGTGATCGGCCAGACAGCCCTGGCCACTGACGGTGGTCACCAGCGGGGCGTTGAGCAAGCTGAGCAGTCGATCGAGTTCGGCATGGGCCCCCGAGATGACCACGCCGCCGCCGCAAAATATCACGGGCGAGCGCGAGCGGGCCAGCAATTCGACGGCGCGCTCGATGTCGTGCGGGTCGGCCATGGAGCGCAGGGCCGGCACCTGTTCGTGTCCCGGTTGCGCCCAGACGTCGGCGGGGTCGGCGGCGTGCTTTTGAATGTCATACGGCAAGCCGATGTGGGCTGCGCCAGGGCGGCCCGTGGTGATGGCGCGAAAAGCGGTGCGCACCGCGTGCGGGATCTGATCGACCCGATCAATCACGGTGTTCCAGCTGGTCAGCGGCTTGTACAAGGCGCGTTGATCGAGTTCGGTCAAAGGGAAGCGCCCGCGCGAGCCGACCGAGATGTCGCTGGTGATGGCCAACAGGGGCACAGAGGACTCATTGGCCTCTATCACGCCGGGAAGGAGGTAGGTGGCCCCGCCACCGCTGGGCCCCTCGCACACGCCGACCCGGCCCGTCACCCGGGCGTAACCATCGGCCATATAGGCGGCGCTGCGCTCGTCGCGCGTGAGCACATGGTCGATGCCGTGGTCGAGCCGCGCCAAGGCATCGTAATAGGGCAAACTGGTGTCACCGCACAAGCCAAAAATGTGCTTGACGCCATACAACTGCAACATGCGCACCAGCGCGTCGGCACCATTCATTTCCATTCACTTCTTTCCTTGGTTTCAAACCCACCCCAACAAACCCAGCACGGCGCCCAAGGCCAGCAGCCAAAGCAGGTGGACTTTGGTCTTGAGCACCATGGCGACCGTGGCGGCCATGAGCAACCACAGGCCTGTGTCGTCGGGCCAGACTTCGTGACGTGATTGCATCAGCCAGCCGGTAGAGGTCATCAGGCCAATCACGATGGGGGCCATGCCCGATTTGAAGGCACGCACGCCGATGCGCTCACGCTCGCGGTGCAACCATTGGGTGATGTTGTAAGTCAGCACCGACGAGGGCAACAGCACGCACGCCAGGCAGGTGATGGCCAAGCCGATGGCCGTCAGCCAAGCCTGAGGGCCGGCATGAACGCCACCGCCCATATGCAATCCCATGTTCCAGCCCATGAGGGCCACGAACATGACGTTGGGCCCGGGGGCGATTTGGCCCAGCGCCACTGAGTTGACGAATTGGTCATCGCTCAAAAATCGGTGTTCGTCCACCAGGAAACGGTGCATTTCCGGCAAGGCAGAGATCGCGCCTCCGACCGCCAGCAAAGAGACGCCGCAAAAATGCAGCCACACCGACCAGACATCGGCTGCGCTCATGCCTGACCTCCGGACTCGAGGCGACGAATTTGTCGCCAAGCCCAGGCACAAGACACGCCGCCCAGCACCAGCAAGGCCATCACCAGTGGCCAACGCCATAGGGCGACACAGACGAAGGCCAGCGCGGCCCAAAGCAGGCCCAAACCAAAGCCGATGGGGTTGTGTTTCAAGGCTGGCACCAATTTAAGGCCGGTGGCGATGACCAGACCGGCCACCACGGCTCCCATGCCGCGCAAAGCGGCCTGGGCGGCCCAGGTGTGCGCCACGCTGTCATAGAGGGCGGCCAGGGTCAAGGCCAGGGCACCGGGCATCAACAACAGTCCGCCCAAGGCGGCCAAGGCCCCGCGCAGACCGAATTCGCGTGAGCCGATCATGATGGCGAGGTTGATCACATTGGGGCCGGGGAGGGCTTGGGCCACCGACCAGTCTTCCACGAATTGCTCGCGCGTCAGCCAGCGTTTTTTTTCGACCAGCTCACGCTGAACCACGGCCAGCACACCACCAAAGCCTTGCAGGGCCATCCACAAAAAAGTCAGCCACAAGTCGGTGCACGAACGTGGCCCGGCGGCGGGTTCGCTCATACCGTCATGCCGCCAGAGACTTCGAGCACCGCGCCGTTCACATAGGCCGCCTCGTCGCTGGCCAAAAAGGCATACACATTGGCGATGTCCTCAGGTTGGCCCAGCCGTTTCAGGGGCACCCGCTCGACCATCGATTCAATCACCTTCTCTGGCATGGTCGCCAAAATCGGTGTTTGGACGAAGCCCGGTGCCACCGCATTGACACGCACCCCTTTGGGGCCCAGCTCGCGCGACCAGGTTTTGGTGAAGCCGATGACCCCGAATTTGGTGGCCGCATAGTTGGTCTGGCCAAAGTTGCCGTAGATACCGACCACCGAAGAAGCGTTCAGGATCACGCCACTGCCCTGGGCCACCATGGTGTCGACCACGGCCTGGGCGCAATGAAAGACCCCGCGCAAATTGACATCGATCACCCGGTCAAATTGCTCGATGGTCATTTTTTGCAGACGGGCGTCCTGGGTGATGCCCGCGTTATTGACCAGCACATCCACACGGCCATGGCTTTGCAGCACCTGCTGCACCATGCCATCGACCATCTCGCGTTGGGTGACATCGACCACCAACCCCATGGCGGGCACGCCCAAGGCCCGGCATTGCTGGGCCACGGCATCTACCTGCTGCTGCTTGATGTCGCAGGCCACCACTGTGGCGCCCTCGGTGGCAAATTTCAGGGCGGTGGCCAGGCCGATGCCTTGGCCTGCGCCAGTGATGATCGCGACCTTGCCGGCCAAGCGGGGCTTACTCATGCGATGGGCTTCCTCTTTCAAAAAAAACAGTATAGTCATTTCATGAGTGTTGCCATCCCAAAGGTGCTGCCCCTGCCTGATGGCGCCGGGCCCGGCCACCCCTCAATGCAAGGGGCCATCGGGGTCTTTGATTCCGGGGTGGGGGGCTTGTCGGTGTTGCGCGCCATACACGACTTGTTGCCTGACGAAGACTTGGCTTATGTGGCCGATTCGGGCCATGCCCCCTATGGCGACAAACCCGCTGCATACATCGTCGAGCGCACGCTCAAGGTCGGGCTGTGGCTGGAGCAGCAAGGCGTGCGAGCCATCACCGTGGCCTGCAACACGGCGACGGTGACGGCGGTGGACGAATTGCGACAACGCATCCAGGTGCCAGTGGTGGCGATTGAGCCTGCCATCAAACCTGCCGCCGAATGGACCCAAACGGGCGTGGTGGGCGTGCTGGCCACCCGGCAAACCATCCACAGCGAGAGCGTGGGGCGCTTGGTGTCCCGTTTTGGACAGGGCGTGCGTTTTGTGTGGCAGGCTTGTCCGGACTGGGTTGAACTGGTTGAGCAAGGCGATTTGGATGGCCCGCACACCTTGGCGGTGGTCGAGCGAGACACCCTGCCGTTGAGGTTGGCTGGTGCCGATGTGTG
>JBEBAJ010000071.1:0-9887 GCA_041158965.1 Pseudomonadota bacterium
GCGCACCGTGTGCTATCGTCAGGAAAGCCTCGATGCCTTGGTCGCCCGCGCCCTCAACGGCGCCACCCAGGGCATCATGCAAGTGGCCACCAAAGCCCCTCAAAACCAGCAACGACGCAGCCATGATCCAAACACGCGTGACCATCAGCAATAAACTGGGCCTGCATGCCCGGGCCTCGGCCAAGTTGTCCAAACTGGCCGGCAGCTTTCCCTGCGAAGTCTGGCTGACCCGCAATGATCGGCGCATCAATGCCAAAAGCATCATGGGCGTCATGATGCTCGCCGCCGGCCTGGGCGCAGAAGTCGAGCTGGAAACCGACGGCGAACAAGAGCAACAGGCCATGGACGCTTTGTTGGCCCTCTTCAACGACAAATTTGGCGAGGGCGAATGACATGACCCTGGCGGTGCATGGTCTGGCGGTGGCCCGTGGCATTGCCATCGGGCGCGCCGTGCTCATCGCCTCCAGCCGTGTCGATGTTGCCCACTACTTCATCGAGCCCGATCAGGTGGCGCAAGAAATCCAGCGCCTCTCAGTGGCGCGCCAGGCGGTCACCGAAGAGGTGCAGCGACTGCACGACCACCTGCCCAAAGACGCCCCGCCGGAACTCTCGGCCTTGCTCGACGTCCACCTGATGCTCCTGCAAGACCAGATGCTGGAAGAGGGCGTCAAGGGCTGGGTGCAAGACCGCCTCTACAACGCCGAATGGGCGCTGGCCAGCCAGCTCGAAGTGGTGGCGCGCCAATTTGACGAGATGGAAGACCCCTACCTGCGCGAACGCAAAGGCGATCTTGAGCAGGTGGTCGAACGCCTGCTGCGACAACTCAAGGGGCAGCCCGACGTCATGGCCACCGGGGCCTCCCGGCGAAGCAGCAGCCCGCGCCAGCACGACCTGCCGCTCGACGAGCAGGCGGAGGTTCCCCTCATTCTGGTGTCACACGACCTGTCGCCCGCCGACATGTTGCAGTTCAAACAAAGTGTGTTTGCCGGCTTTGTCACCGACGTGGGCGGCAAGACCTCGCACACCGCCATCGTGGCCCGCAGCCTCGACATCCCGGCGGTGGTGGGCACCCGGCAAGCCAGCCAATTGATCCGCCAAGATGACATGGTCATCATCGACGGCGATGCCGGGGTGGTCATCGTTGACCCGTCCCCCATCATTCTGGACGAATACGCCTTCAAGAAAAGACAGGCCGAAATTGACCGCGAGCGTCTTTCGCGTTTGCGCCACACCCCGGCCGTCACCCTCGACGGTCAGCGCATCGAACTGTTGGCCAACATCGAAATGCCCGAAGACACCCCCGCCGCACTCGAAGTCGGTGCCGTCGGTGTCGGCTTGTTTCGCAGCGAGTTTCTGTTCATGGGCCGTGAAGGCCACTTGCCCGACGAGGAAGAGCAATTCAGGGCCTATTGCGGCGCCCTCGAAGGCATGAAGGGTTTACCGGTCACCATCCGCACGGTCGACATCGGGGCCGACAAACCGCTTGACAAAGCGCCGCGCGAAGACGACCACCTCAACCCGGCGCTGGGTTTGCGTGCCATCCGCTGGAGCCTGGCCGATCCGGCCATGTTCCTGACCCAGTTGCGAGCGCTGCTGCGGGCGGCCGCTCGCGGGCAGGTCAACATCCTCATCCCCATGCTGGCCCATGCCCGCGAAATTCGCCAAACCCTGGCCTTGCTCGACCATGCCCGGGTGCAATTGGACAACCGGGGCCTGCCCTACGGGCCGGTCAAAGTCGGGGCCATGATCGAAGTCCCTGCCGCGGCCTTGTCCCTGCCCTTGTTTTTGCGCCATTTCGATTTTTTGTCCATCGGCACCAATGACCTCATCCAGTACACCCTGGCCATCGACCGCGCCGACGAATCGGTGGCCCATCTCTACGACCCCTTGCACCCGGCCATATTGCGCCTCATCGCCGACACCATCCGTGCCGGCATACAGACGGGCAAGCCGGTCTCGGTGTGCGGTGAAATGGCCGGCGACCCCCAGCTGACCCGTTTGCTGCTGGGCATGGGCCTGCGCAGCTTCTCCATGCACCCCACCCAAATACTGGCCGTCAAACAAGAGGTGTTGCGTGCCGACGCCGCCAAACTGACCGACTGGGCCCTGCGCGTCATCGACGCCGAAGACCCGGCCAAACTGATCTGAAGAGTTGCACATGACCTTGATGCTGGGCTGTATTGCCGACGATTTCACGGGTGCCACCGACCTCGCCAACAACCTGGTTCGCTCAGGCATGCGGGTGGTACAAACCATGGGCTTGCCCACCGAGCCCTTGCAGACCGATGCCCACGCCGTGGTGATCGCCCTCAAAACCCGCACCATCGAGCCCGCCCAAGCCATTGCCCAGTCGCTGGCCGCATTGCGCTGGTTGCAGGCCCAGGGTGCGCGCCAGATCTATTACAAATATTGCTCCACCTTTGACAGCTGGTACGAAGGCGAGGTGCGCGGAAACATCGGCCCGGTCACCGAGGCCCTGATGGCCGAGCTGGGCACCGACTTCACCGTGGCCACCCCGGCCTTCCCGGACAATGGCCGAACCGTCTTCAAAGGCCACCTCTTCGTGGGCGATGTGCTGCTCTGCGACAGCGGCATGAAAGACCACCCCCTCACGCCGATGCGCGACGCCAATCTGGTGCGCGTCTTGCAGGCCCAGTGTCAAGGCCTAGTGGGCCTCATCGACCACCGTGCGGTAGGCACCTCCAGCGCAGCCGTCCGGCAACAAATGGCGCAACTCAAAGGGCAGGGCGTGCGCTTGGCCATCGTCGACGCTGTCAGCAACGATGACCTGTTGCGCCTGGGCCCGGCCCTGGCCGATCTCCCCTTGGTCACGGCAGGCTCTGGCGTGGCCATCGGCTTGCCCGCCAATTTTGGCCTGCAGGCGAACCCGCAAACCAGTCAATTGCCTGTGCCCCAAGGGCGACGCGCCATTGTGTCGGGCAGCTGTTCACAGGCCACCTTGGGGCAAGTCCAACACTTCATCGACAGCGGTCGCCCGCATTGGCGCATCGATCCTGACCATTGCGCCGACGACGCCTCGCAACGCGCCACCATCGACGCGGCATTGGCCTGGGCACAAAGCCACGTCGGGCAGCCCGTGCTGATTTATTCCAGCGCACCCCCGCAGGCGGTGCGTGCCATTCAGCAGCGCATGGGGGTAGAAGCCGCGGGCCAGCGCATCGAGCAGACTTTGGCGGCCATTGCCCAGGGCTTGCTGCGCCAGGGGGTGCGTCAGCTCATCGTGGCCGGCGGCGAAACCTCCGGGGCCTGTGTGCAGGCGCTCGATATCGTGCAGATGCAAATCGGGCCGCAAATTGACCCGGGTGTGCCTTGGTGCCATGCCCGCAGCCCCCTGTCGCCAGACGGATTGCACATCGCCCTCAAATCAGGCAACTTCGGGGGCATGGATTTCTTCTCCCGCTCTTTTGACCTGCTGGGCGCGCCATGACGCCGTCCCAAGCCCGTGAGGCCATCTGCCGCATCGGCCAGAGCCTGTACCAGCGCCGCCTGGTGCATGCCACCGCTGGCAACATCAGCGTGCGTCTGGACGACGGCTTTCTCATCACCCCCACCGACGCCTGCCTGGGCGACCTCGACCCGGCCCAACTCGCCCACGTCGACGCCCACGGGCAGCAGATCGGCGGCGCACGCGCCAGCAAGACCTTGGCCCTGCATCGGCGCATCTATCAGGCCGCCGCGGCCTTCGACCCGCAAACCCGTTGCGTCATTCACACCCACAGCACACACTGCGTGGCCCTCAGCCTGCGCCCACCTGCCCATACCGGCCCTTTCGGCCCTGAGCTATTGCCGCCCATCACCCCCTACTTCGTCATGAAGGTCGGCCATGTGCCCTGCGTGCCCTACCACCGCCCCGGTGACCCGGCGGTGGCCGATGCCGTGGCCAGCCTGATCGAACGCCACGGGCAGGCCGGACACCCCATACGGGCCGTGATGTTAGAGCGGCTCGGCCCCAATGTCTGGCACGACAGCCCGGCGCAAGCCATGGCCACCCTCGACGAACTCGAAGAAACGGCCCACCTGTGGCAATGCTCACCGGCGCCGGCCCTCGGCCCCCGGCAAATCGATGAACTTCGCGCCCAGTTTGGCGCCCGTTGGTAAAACCCCAGGAGACCGCATGCCCCGCTTTGCCGCCAACCTCACGATGATGTACAACGAGTTGCCCTTCCTCGACCGGTTCGAGGCGGCGGCGCGTGATGGTTTTGAGGCGGTCGAGTTCTTGTTCCCCTACGACCATCCCGCCCCGGAGCTGGCGGCCCGATTGCGCGCCAACGGCTTGCACCTGGTTCTCTTCAATGCCCCGCCGGGGGGCACCGAGCGCGAGGCCATCGCCCAAGTCTGGCAGCAAGGCATGCGCGGCACCGCCATCCTGCCAGAGCGCCAGGCCGAATTCCGTGCCGGGGTCGAGTTGGCCCTGCGCTATGCCGAAGTCCTCGACGTGCCGCGCATCCATGTCATGGCCGGCCTCATCCCCGAGGGCCATCGCCTGCCTTGTTCAGGCCCCCCAGAGCTGGCCACCAGCAGCGCAGCGGCGGCCCGCCCCGGCCCGCTGCGCGACACCTACGTGGCCAATTTGCGTTGGGCCGCCCAGCAAGCCGCCCAGAGTGGCCGCGATGTGCTCATCGAGCCCATCAATACCCGCGACATTCCGCACTTTTTCCTCAATCGGCAGGCCGACGCCCACGCCATCATCGAAGAGGTGGGCGCCGCCAACCTCAAAGTGCAAATGGACCTCTACCATTGCCAGATCGTCGAGGGCGATGTGGCCCGCAAAATCCGGGCCTATCTGCCCACCGGGCGGGTCGGCCATTTCCAGATCGCCGGTGTGCCACAGCGCCACGAGCCCGATCTGGGCGAACTCCATCATCCCCACCTCTTTGAGGTCATCGACGAGGTCAGCGCCGCCTGTGGCTGGAACGGCTGGGTCGGCGCCGAATATCGGCCTTTGCGAGGGGGTGAACCCGGCGGAACTTCGGCCGGTTTGTCCTGGTTTAGAAAGGCACGCACGGCATGAACCGCAATCTCATTTTGTTGGCCCTCGCCCAAGGCCTGTTTTTGACCAACAACATCATCTTCATCGCCATCAATGGCCTGGTGGGACTGTCGCTGGCGCCCGTGGGCTGGATGGCCACCTTGCCCGTCATGGGCTATGTGGTCGGCGGGGCCGCCAGCACCGGCCTGGTGGCACGCACCCAGGAACGCCTGGGCCGCAAAACCTCCTTCCTGATCGGGCTGGCGGTGGCCTTCGTCTCATGCGGCTTGTGCGCTTGGGCCACATTGGCGCACCATTTCTGGGGGCTGGTGGTCGCCACCGTCGTGGCCGGTTACTACAGTGCCAATGCGCAGCTGTACCGCTTTGCCGCCGCCGAGCTGGGCCCAACCATCAAAGAAAAAGCGGTGTCCCTGGTGCTGGCTGGCGGATTGCTCGGGGCCGTCATGGGCCCCTATATCGCGACCCACACCAAAAACCTCTTTGACACGCCCTTTGCCGGTGCCTATGTCACCCTTTGTTTGGTGGCGGTCATCTCGGCCATCGTGGTGGCCCTCATCCAATTCCCGCCCATCGAGCCCAAAAAGCCGGGCGACAGCCATGGCCGGCCTTTGTCGGTCATCATGCGCCAGCCCCTCTTCATCGTGGCGGCCATGGCGGCCGCCATCAGCTACGGCATCATGAACCTGCTCATGGCAGCCACCCCGCTGGCCATGCAAGTGTGCGGTCTTGACTTTGACAGCACCGCCACCGTCTTGCAGTGGCATGTGATCGGCATGTTCGCCCCGGGCTTTTTCACCGGCCATCTGATCAAGCGCTTTGGCGTCTTGCGCATCATGGGCGTGGGCGTGCTGCTCAACTTCATCTGCATCGGTGTGGCACTGTCCGGGGTGGAAGTGACTGAATTCCTGATCTCATCCTTTTTATTGGGCATCGGCTGGAATTTTCTCTTCACCGGCTCCACCACCCTCTCATTGCAAGCCTACCGGCCCGAAGAGCGTGACCGCGCCCAGGGCGCCATCAACTTCTGCGTGTTCGCCACCATGGCGGTCAGTTCTTTTTCCTCGGGGGCCTTGGTCACCACCCAGGGCTGGACCCTGCTCAATCTGGGTTCGCTCCTGCCGGTGGTGGTGATTGCGCTGGCACTCATGTGGACGGCCCTGCGTCTGCCCATCTCGCCAAAACCGTGAGCGCGGCCGTTTCAGTGCGCAGCACCGCCGGCCCCAATGACACCGGCTCCAGCCCAAATGCTTGCAGCCTCGCCTCTTCGGCGGGGCTCCATCCACCCTCGGGCCCCAATGCCGCCAGCAGCGCCTGACCCGGGCCCAGCGCCAGGCTGCGCCATGGCAGCGCGTCGGCTTGCAAACTGAAGCGCATCCGGCACTCCGCCTCATCGGCGGGCCGGGCCAGCCATTCATTCACAGAACAAATGGGTTCGATCAAGGGCAACACATCCCGCCCCGATTGCTCACAGGCGCTGATCGCAATGGCCCGCCAGTGCGCCACCCGCTTGTCGGCCCGCTCGCCACTCAGGCGCACCACGGTTCGCTCGCTCACCAGTGGCACCAGCCGCGTCACCCCCAGCTCTGTCGCCTTCTCCACCAGCCAGTCCATGCGCTCATTGGCGGGCATGCCCACGGCCAGGGTGATCGGGCGCCCCGGCGGGGCCAAAGGCGTGCGCAAGCCCTGCGCCACCGCCTCTACCCTTTGCCGCCCCATTGCCACCACCGCCCCGTGCCACGCCCCGCCCAAGCCGTCGAACAACTCGATCGGGTCACCGGGCTGCAAACGCAAGACCTGTGCATGGCGTGCCGCCGCCTCAGGCAAATCAAAGGCTGTGCCCAGGGTGGGCTGCCAGGGGCAATAAAGCCGTGTCATCCCACCCGCCCAAAGGCCATGCCCATGGCGGGTGTGGTGCCCTCGATCGCGTCGATCAGTCGCAGCAAAGGCGTCAATTCCCGGTAGCGTGCCGCCGTGGCGCGGATATAGGCCAGAAAACGCGGGGCATCGGCGAGGTACTTGGCTTTGCCATCGCGCAGGGTCAGGCGGGCAAATATCCCGGCGACCTTCAGGTGTCTTTGCAGACCCATCCATTCCACCGCCCGATAAAAAGCACCGAAATCCTGCGACCAGTCCTCAAAGTCAAGCAGCCCGGCGCGGCGCGCCCGTTCCCAATAACGCACACTCACATCCAGTACCAGTTCTTCTTCCCAGCTGATGAAGGCGTCGCGCATCAGGCTGGCGATGTCATAAGTGACGGGGCCATACAGCGCGTCTTGAAAATCCAGCACCCCCAAAGGCCCAGAACCCGCGTCGCTCACCATCAGATTGCGCGGCATGAAATCGCGATGCACATACACCTGCGGGGCCGCCAGATTGCGTTGCACGATCAGGTCAAACGCCTGTTGCAACACCGATTGTTGCGTCGCATCCAGCGTCACACCCTTGTGCCGTGCCAAATACCAGTCAGGGAACAAGGCCAACTCACGCCGCAACACCGCCTCGTCATAGGGCGGCAGCACACCGGGCCGGCTCGATTGCTGCCAGGGCAGCAGCACATCCAGTGCCTGTTTGAACCACGGCAAAGGGTCGGCATCGGCCGGCTCGCTCAGGCATTGCATCAGGGTTCTTTGCCCCAGATCGGTCAACAGCAAAAATCCATTGCCCTCATCCCAGTCCAAGACCTGCGGGCCATTCAGGCCGGCCTCCCGAATCAAGGCCGCCACCTGCACAAACGCAGCGTTGTTTTCTTGATCGGGCGGCGCATCCATGATGATGCGCGAGCCGCTGGCCGAATCGACGCGAAAATAGCGCCTGAAGCTGGCGTCTGCAGACGCCGCCCGCAGCGTGGGCGCATGCAAGCCTTGCGCCGGGCCGATATGGCTCAGCCAGGCAAGAAAACGGTCGGCACGACCCGCGTCGGTCCAACCCAGTGCAGCAATCGAAGGGGGTAGTGTGGGGCTCATGGATAATCCATTGTAATTTCATGCCGCAGACTTCATGCCTTGCACCCGCTTCATTCGCCCCCGCCCAGCCCTGCTGGTCTTGGCCCTGGGCCTCGCAGGCCCCGCCTGGGCCCAAGAGCGCCCCGTACCCGGCGGGCGAACCAGCCCGGCGTTGCAAGAGCTGATCAATAGCGATCAAAGGACACAGCGCCCCACTTTCATCGAGGCCGACACCATCCAAGGCACCCCGGACATCGAGCTGCGCCTGCAAGGCCAAGCCACCCTCAGGCGCGCCGACACCTTCGTTCGCGCCGACCGCATCGACTACGACATCGCACGCGACCGCCTGAAGGCCGAAGGCAGCGTGCGCCTGAATCGGGCCGGCAATGTCTTTGAGGGCACCGAGCTCGATCTCTCGGTCGACGCATTCAGCGGCTTCTTCACCCGCCCCAGTTACCGCTTCATCCGAAGCGGGGGCTATGGCCAGGCCCGCCAAATCGAATTCATCGACGAGCAGCGCGCCATCGCGCAAGACGCCAACTACACCACCTGCACTGTGCGCCCCGGCCCCGGCTGGATGCCCGAATGGCTGGTGCGCGCCAGCCGGCTCGATCTCGACAACGAGCGCAACGAGGCCCGCGCCCGTGGCGCCTCCTTGCGCTTCAAAGACATCACCGTGCCTGTGCCCGACATCACGTTCCCGCTCAACGAAAACCGCAAATCGGGTTTGCTGCCCCCGCTGATCGGGGTTGACACCAGCAACGGGCTCACCTATATCCAGCCCTATTACATCAATCTGGCCCCCAACCGCGACGCCACCCTCACCACCAATGTTTATGCCCGCCGTGGCATCAGCCTGGGCGGTGAATTCAGATACCTCGAGTCGACCCTGCCCGACACCCGAGGCGAGGTCCGGCTCAATTACATGCCGCAAGATGAATTGAGGGGAGGGCAGCGCTGGTCTTATTCGCAGCAACACACCGGCTACACCACCTGGGGGCAGCAAGACCTGCGCCTCAACCTCAACCTCAACCGGGTCAGCGACGACAATTACTGGAAGGATTTTCCCTTCGCCTTCGGCGCCCTCAATCAGCGCCTCTTGCCCACCGATGTCCAGCTCAGCACCACCCGTGGCGAGTGGACCACCTCGCTGCGCAGTTTGCGCTGGCAAACCATCCAAGACATCAACTCACCCCTCACCCCGCCCTACAACCGCAGCCCGCAGATCAATGTCCAGTTCGCGCGCGCCAGCGAAAACTGGGATTGGGGCTTCAGCAACGACCTCACGGCCTTTTCTGCCGACCGCATGCAGGCTTGCCTGGGCACGCCGGCTCAAAATGTGGGTGCCCTCATCACCAACTGCCAGCCCAACGCCAACCGCCTCACCAGCCAGTTTCGCGCCGCCCGGCCCTTTCATTACAACGGGCTGACCCTGACCCCGAAACTGCTGGTGACGGCTCGGCAGTACGAATACGAAGGCAGCGGCATGGGCGTCGATGGCACCCAATACGCACAAGGCCTGACCGTCCCCACCTTCAGCCTCGATGCAGGCGCCCGTCTTGAGAAAAACACCACCTTTCAGGGCCGCGACTGGATCCAGACCCTCGAACCCCGGGCCTTTTTCGTGCACACGCCCTACCGCGATCAGTCGGTCTTTCCGGTCTACGACAGCGCGCGCTACGACTTCAACTTCGCCACGGTATTCACCGAAAACACCTACTCGGGCTATGACCGCATCGCCGACAACCGCCTCCTCACCCTGGGCGCGATCACCCGGTTTCTCAACCCCGCAGATGGCTCGGAAGGCGCACGCTTTGGCATTGCCCAGCGCTTGAGGATCAAAGAACAGCGGGTCTTGCTGCCGGGCGAGAGCAACCTCAACGACCGCTTGAGCGACATGTTATTGGGGGCCACCCTCAACCTCAATCGCCAGT
>JBEBAJ010000072.1:0-9871 GCA_041158965.1 Pseudomonadota bacterium
GTGCTCGACGTCGAGCAACAAGCCCCTGTCGAGGTGGTCACCCATGCCATGACTCACCTGGCGGAACTGGTGCTCGACCTGGCCTGCCAGGAGGCGATGGCGCAACTCGACGCCATCCATGGCCAGCCCCTGCGCCCGGACGGGCAGCGCGCGGTGTTCTGGATCATCGGCATGGGCAAGCTGGGGGGCCGCGAGCTCAATGTGTCCAGCGACATCGACCTCATTTATGTCTACGACGTGGCGGGTGAAACCACGGGCCGCCCCGACGGCGGCGGGCGCATCAGCCACCAAGACTATTACTCACGCCTGGTCAAAATGCTCTACACCATGATCGGCGAGACCACCGACCACGGCTTTGTGTTTCGCGTCGACCTGGCCTTGCGCCCCAACGGGCAATCCGGGCCGCCGGTGGTGTCACTGGGCGCCTTGGAAGAGTATTTCCAGGTGCAGGGCCGTGAATGGGAGCGCTTTGCCTGGCTCAAAAGCCGGGTCGTGGCCCCCGCCGATTCGCTGCCCCAGGGCGAGGCTTTGCGCGACGTGGTCCTGCCCTTTGTGTTTCGCCGCTACCTCGACTACAGCGTGTTCGAATCACTGCGCCACCTGCACCGGCAGATTCGCGACCATGCGGCCCGCCGCAGCGCAGGCCGCCCCGAGCGTGCCAACGATGTCAAGCTGTCGCGCGGTGGCATACGTGAAATTGAATTCATCGTCCAGCTCTTGCAAGTGGTGCGGGGTGGGCAGTTTCCCGAGCTATCGACCCGTGCCACCGTGCAAGCGCTGGAGCGCCTCGTGCGGGCCCAGCTCATGTCGGCCGAGACGGCCCAGGCCCTGACCCGGGCCTATGTGTTTTTGCGCCGTGTCGAACACCGCATCCAGTACCTCGATGACCAGCAAACCCATGTGCTGCCCAGCGAAGACCCCGATCTGACCTGGCTGGCGCTCAGCCTGGGCTATGGCGATTCCAGTGATTTTTTGTCCGACCTCAACACCCACCGCGAGCGCGTGGCCCAAGAGTTCGACCAGCTGCTGGGGGCACAAACCCCGGTCACCGAGGGCGCCGAGTGCAAAGGCTGTCGCACCCACACGGGCGGCGACCTGGAGTCATTGCCCGACACCCTCTCCCGCGCCTTCGCCGAAAGGGTGCGGGCCTGGGTCGATAGCCCCAAAGTCAGCGCCCTGCGCGAGGAAGGCCGCCAGCGCCTGTCCCTTCTGGTGCAACGCACCCAATCCTGGCTTGATGTGGGCCGGGTCGAAGAAGAGGCGGTTTTGCGCTGGATGGATTGGGTTGAACCCCTCATGCGCCGCGAAAGCTATCTCGCCTTGCTGGTGGAACGCCCCAGGGTGCACGAACAATTGTTGCGACTGTTGGGGGCGGCCCGTTGGCCGGCCCGATATCTGTTGGCGCACCCGGGCGTCATCGACGAGTTGGCCAGCCCCGGCTTGCTGGCCGAGCGCTTCGATGCGCAGGTCTTTGAGCAAGAGTTGGAATACCGCTACCGCTCGCTGGCCGAAGTCGGGCAAGACGACGAGGAAGGCTTGCTCAACCTGTTGCGTCGCGCCCAGCACGCCGAATTGTTTCGCACCTTGGCCCGCGACGTCGAGGGTCGCCTCACGGTCGAGCAGGTCGCCGACGACCTCTCGGCCCTGGCCGACACCGTGCTGCGCGTCAGCCTGCGCTGGGTCTGGGCCCGGCTGCGGCAAAAGCACCGCGACGAACCCCGCGTCGCCGTCATCGGCTATGGCAAATTGGGCGGCAAAGAGCTGGGCTACGGCAGCGACCTTGACATCGTGTTTGTGTACGACGACCCGCATGAGCAGGCGGGCGAAATTTACGCGGCACTGGTGCGCAAGCTCATCAACTGGCTGACCGTCAAAACCGGCGAAGGCGATCTGTACGAAATCGACACCGCACTGCGGCCCAACGGCAGCTCCGGCCTACTGGTCAGCTCACTCGATGCCTTTGCCCAATATCAAACCCAGCGGGGCAGCAACACCGCCTGGACTTGGGAGCACCAGGCCATGACCCGGGCCCGTTGTTGCGTGGCCCCCGTAGACCTGGCGCAAAAGCTCGAAGCCGTGCGCCGCGAGGTCATCGCGGCGCAACGCGAAGAGGCCCCCTTGCGCGCCGAAATCATCGCCATGCGCGAACGCATGCGCCAGGCCCGCCCGGTCCCCGAGGGCCGCTTCGACGTCAAACACAGCCCCGGTGGCATGGTGGATGCGGAGTTCGTGGTGCAGCATCTGGTGCTCGCCCATTGCGGGGCATACCCTGGCTTGCTCGACAACGTCGGCAACATCGCCTTGTTGCATCGCTGTGAAGAAGCCGGGTTGCTCCCGACCGGCGTGGGTGTTGCCGCAGCCAACGCCTACCGCGACTTGCGCCGGGCGCAACACCAGGCGCGCCTCGATGAAAAACCCACCCAATTCCCGAGCGCGCAGTGGGCGGCCCAGGCACAAGCCATCACGGCTTTGTGGCGGGCGGTGTTGACCTGATTTTTTGCACCAGCCGGGTGGTCGAGTAACCGTCCACAAAGGGCAGGGCCACGGCCTGACCGCCCCAGCGGCGCACCAGCGCCGTCTCGGGCAGCCGCTCCATGTCGTAGTCGCCCCCTTTGACAATGACATCAGGCCGCAATGCGGCGATCAGGGCCTGCGGGGTGTCCTCGTCAAACCAGGTCACCAGGCTCACCGATTCCAGCGCGGCCATCACCATCGCCCGGTCGGCTTCGTCATTCAGCGGGCGGTCCGGCCCCTTGTTCAGGCGCTTGGCCGAGGCATCGGTGTTCAGCCCCAGCACCAATCGATCGCCCAGGGCCCGTGCCTGCGCCAGATAGCTGACATGCCCCCGGTGCAGCACATCAAACACGCCGTTGGTGAAGATCAGTTTTTCGCCGCGCGCACGCCACGCGGCCACTCGTTCTTGCGCCTGCGCCAGGCCAACGATTTTCTCGATGAAGGAAGGGTCTTGCACCCCGGCATATTAACCCAGCTGATGCTGGCGCCAGTCGCGCACCTGGCCTGGTATCAGCTCCATCGAGCCCATCACCAGCACCCCCTGCACCGGGCGCCGCTGCAACACCGGGTTGCGCCCGCCCGCCCAGACCTGGGTGGTCTCGGGCAGCAACTGACGCAACTCCTGCAAGCCGTCATAGACCTGATTGGGGTTCATGCTCTGGCTGAAGCTCAAGGCCACAATGTCCACCTGATGCGCTTGCGCCGCCTTGGCGATATCGGGCAGGGGGGTCTGGGTCCCCAGCGACAGGCAGCGGCAACCCTCCAGGGCCAGCAGGCACTCCACCATCAGCAAGCCCAGGCCGTGTGACTCCTGCGGAAAGGTCGTCAGCAAAATGCTGGGCCGACTTTGTTGTTGCGCCTGCGGCACATTGCCGATGGCTTGCCGCAAGACCGAGGTCACGCACTCCGTGTAGAGGTGCTCCTCATAAATCTCCAACTCACCATGCATCCAGGCGTCGCCGATCATGCCATTGAGGGGGCCCACCAAATCGGTGATGAATTTGTAATGACCCAGACTCACCACCGCCTGATTGAGGCGGCGGCGCAACTGATCCGCATCGTGCTGACGCACGCAATCCAGAAAATCGCGCAATTCGGTCGATTGACCCGACTGCATATTCAGCTTTTGCGGCGTGCCCGTCTGCCCCTGGCTCAGCCGCATCAGTGTGTCCATGGGCAAGGCCACGATCCGACCGGGCCGGTGGCCCTGGTCCAGCAAGCGCTTGATCACCCGCAGTTTTTCCACCTGCTCCAGGGGGTAGCAGCGTTCGCCAAAAGCATCTCGGCCCGGCGAAGGAAAGCCATAACGACGCTCCCAAATGCGCAGGGTGTCTTTGCCAATGCCGGTGTCCCTCTCCACGGCGGCAATCGATACCGACATGGGTTCAGAAGGTGTTCGCAAGTTCATATTGATGAAAAAAGGGGATGTCAGCGGGGCTTTTCTTTTTGTCCTAGACAAATCACCCATATTCGGTCATCATGCGTCAATATGAAAGCGAAATCAATCCATATCCGCTGGCTTCATGGGGTCGTTATGTCGCCCCTGGCGCCCATGCTCCTCACTTTTTTCGGGTTGTGGGGCGGGTTGACCTCAACCGCCCAAGCCGCCGCACCGGCATGCCCCACCGTCTTGCAGCATGTGCATTTGCGCTTGCAAGACGAAAAACCGCAAGACCTCTGTCAATACGCCGGGCAGGTGGTGGTGGTGGTCAACACGGCCAGCTACTGCGGGTTTACACCACAGTACAAGGGCTTGGAGTCGTTGTATTCCAGATACAAATCCAAAGGCCTGGTGGTGCTCGGCTTCCCCTCCAACGACTTCTCCCAAGAGCCTGACAGCAACCAGAAGATCGCCGATTTCTGCGAAAACACCTTTGGCGTCAAATTCCCCATGATGGCCAAAACCTCGGTGCGCGGCCCTCAGGCGGCCCCGATTTTTCAGCAGCTGTCCCAGCGCACCGACACCACGCCCAAATGGAATTTTTACAAATATGTCATTTCACGCGACGGCCGCGACATCAAGGCATTCAGCAGCATGACCGGCCCGGGCGACCGGTCCTTCCTCGCCGAAGTTGAGCGGATGTTGCAGCAGCCATGAAGACCCCCGACTTGAATTGGCCTCGGGTCGCAGTGGTGGGGTCGGGCATCTCCGGCCTGGTTGCGGCCCATGGCCTTAAAGACCACGCCCGCGTCACCTTGTTCGAGGCCGGTGATTACTTTGGCGGCCACACCCACACCGTTGACATCACCTTGCCCGACGCCAAGGGCCAGCCCGTGCGCCATGGGGTCGACACCGGCTTTCTGGTCTTCAATCAAAAAACCTACCCCGGCCTGATCGCCTTGTTCGAGGCCTTGAACGTCGACATCGCCCGATCCGACATGTCCTTCTCGGTGCAGGTGCCGCGCGCCTTTGGCCGGCATGCCCTCGAGTGGAACGGGGCCGACCTCGACACGGTGTTTGCCCAGCGTGCCAACTTGCTGCGGCCCCGATTCTGGCGCATGCTCGCAGACATCTTGCGCTTCAACCGTTTGGCCACCGAGCTCGCATTGGCCGAACAAGACGCGGCGTTGATGATGCCGCTGGAAGACTTTTTGCAAAAGCACCGTTTCGGCGAGGTCTTTCGCGATTGGTATTTGCTGCCCATGCTGGGCTGCATCTGGAGCTGCCCGACCGACCAGATGTTGCGCTTTCCTGTGGCTACCATGGTGCGCTTCTGTCACAACCATGGCCTCATCCAGGTCAACGATCGGCCGCAATGGCTGACGGTGCGCGGCGGCGCAAAACACTACGTTGAAAAAATCATCGCCACACTCAGCGACGCTCGCCTGCGCAGCCCCGTCACGCGCATCGAGCGCGACCCGCAAGGGGTCTGGGTCCACACCCCCGGCGGCAGCGAGCGTTTTGACGAAGTGGTGCTGGCCACCCACTCTGACCAGGCCCTGGCCCTGCTGGCCCAGCCCAGCCCCGCCGAGTGCGAGGTCTTGGGGGCCATCGGCTACCACCCCAACCACGCCGTCTTGCACACCGATGCCTCGGTCATGCCGCAACGCCCCAAAGCCTGGGCGGCCTGGAATTACGAACGCGCTGCGCCGGGCACCCAAGGCGCCCGGCATGTCTGCCTGCACTACTGGCTCAACCGCCTGCAGCCGTTGCCTTTTCAGTCACCGGTCTTTGTATCGCTCAACCCCCTGCAACCCATACGGCCAGAGTGCGTGCTGCAAGAGTTCCAATATTCGCACCCGGTGTTTGACCTGGCCGCCATGGCCGCACAAGCCCGGGTCGGCGAACTCCAGGGGCAGTCGCGCACCTGGTACGCGGGCGCCTGGATGGGCTATGGCTTTCACGAAGATGGCCTCAAAGCGGGCCAGTCGGTGGTTCAGTCCTGGCTGGCCAAGCGCCAGACCACACGCACCGGGGCCGCCGCATGAGTGCCTGGCTGGGCTTGGGCGAAGTCAGGCACGCGCGCTTGCGGCCCGTGCGACACGCCTTCGTCCATCCCACCTGGTTTCTCATGCTGCCCATGCGCGAGCTGACCAGTGGCGCCGATTTGGGGGTGGCCGTCAATCGCCCTGCCTGGGTCTCCTTCCATGACAGCGACCATGGCGATGGGCGCGGGCCGCAGCAAGGCGGCGCATTGGCCTGGTTGTTGGAGATGCTGGCCGAGCAAGGGGTCAGCGACGCCGATGGCGAAGTCTGGCTGCACTGCTACCCCCGCGTCCTGGGTTATGCCTTCAAGCCGGTCAGTTTCTGGTACGCCCACCGACGCGACGGCAGCTTGCGAGCCGTCGTGGCCGAAGTCAACAACACCTTTGGCGAGCGCCATTGCTACTTGTTGGACCAACCGCGCGAAGGGCAAGTCTCTATGGCCCGCAAAGTGTTTCATGTCTCGCCCTTTTGCGAGGTCAAGGGCGAATACCAATTCCGCTTCATGCGCACCTGGCATGCCCCCGGGCAACCCAGCCGTACCGTGGTGCGGATAGACCTGCACGACGAGCAAGGCCCCTTGCTGCAAACCAGCATCAGTGGCCGCATGCAAGTGGCCGATCCGGCACAACTTCGCCGCGCCGTCTGGCGCCACCCCTGGCTCACCCTGGGGGTCATCGTTCGCATTCACTGGCACGCCTTGCAGTTGTGGCGCAAGCGCGTCGTTTTTTTCCACAAGCCGACGCCACCGGCTGATTTCGTGTCACGTTGACGGCATGAAAACCAATACCACCTCAGTCACTCCCCCCCACATCAGCGCGGCCAAGCCCGGCGCCTCGATGCGTCGCATCCACGCCTTGCTGGCGCGCGCCCAGCTCGGCACCCTGACCCTGCAAGACCCCGATGGTCAGACCCGCGTTTACGGCCAGGGCCAGGCCCCCCATGCCATGATCCATGTGCATGACCCGGCGGTGTTTGACCTCGCCATGAAATCGGGCGACATCGGCTTCGCCGAGGCCTACATCGACCGCCTCTGGAGCACGCCTGACCTCAGCCTCCTGTTGCAATGGGCGCTGGTCAACCGGCGTGCGCTCGAAGACGTGATTTATGGCCGCTGGTGGGGACGGCTGTTCTATCAACTGCGCCACTGGTCGCGGCGCAACACGCGCCACAACAGCGCCCGCAACATCCACGCCCACTACGACCTGGGCAATGATTTTTACAAGCTCTGGCTCGACCCCAGCATGAACTACTCGTCGGCCTGGTTCCAGGGCGACTACGCCATGCCCATGACCCAGGCGCAAGAAGCCAAAATGGCGCGCGCCTTGACACAGGCGGGCGTGCGCCCCGGGGCCGATCAACGGGTGTTGGAGATCGGATGCGGCTGGGGCGCTGTCGCCGAAAAGGGTGCGCGTGAACACGCTGCCCGCATGACCGGCGTGACCCTCAGCCACGAGCAATTGGACTGGGCCCGGCGTCGCCTAGACCAAGCCGGCCTCAGCGCCGACTTGCGCCTGCAAGACTACCGCGACATTCAAGACGAACCGTTCGATGCCATTGTCTCGATCGAAATGCTCGAAGCCGTGGGCCAGGCCTATTGGCCCACTTACTTCCAGACCGTGCATCGCCTGCTCAAACCCGGCGCGCGGGCCTGCATACAGACCATCGTCATCGACGACGCCCTGTTTGACCGCTACATCCGGGGCACCGACTTCATTCAGCAATACATATTCCCCGGCGGTTGTCTGCCTTGTCCGGCCCGCTTGCACCAAGTCGCCCAAGCGGCCGGGCTGGTGGTCGAAGACAGCTTCTCCTTTGGCCGCGATTACGCCCACACCTTGCGCCTTTGGCGACACGACTTCCTGGCCCATCGCGATCAGGTGTTGGCCCAGGGCTTCGATGAACGCTTTATCCGAACCTGGGAGTTTTACCTGGCTTACTGTGAAGCCGCGTTTGAGCAAGGCAGCACGGACGTGGTTCAATACACCTTGCGTCGGCCCCAAGCATGATGCGCCCCCTGCGACGACGTGCGGTTCTGATCGGCGCCGTGGCACTGTGCACGGCCAGGGCCCAAACTCAAGCCCAGTCCCAGCGGGCTTCGCCCGACCCTTGGTTTGAAGCCCTCGACACCGAACAAGGCCGCCACCGGTTCAAATTTTGGGGCTTTGATGTTTACGAGGCGGTGCTGCGGGTCGGCCCCGCCTTCGAGCCCTTGGCCCACGAGCGCCACCCGATGGCGCTCTCACTCACCTACGCCCGCGCCTTCAAGGGCGCAGACATCGCCCGTCGATCGGTCGAAGAGATCGAGCGCCAAGCCCCAATAGATGCCGCCACCCGGCAGCGTTGGATTGATGTGCTCACCGCCCTGTTCCCCGACGTCAGCAGCGGCGACACACTCATGGGCGCCTACCGGCCTGCCCAAGGCGTGCAGCTCTGGCGGCGCGGCACGGCCTGGCAATCGGTCGGCGACATCACCGACTTGGCACTGGCGCGGCGCTTCATGGGCATATGGCTCTCGCCCGCCACCAGCCAGCCGGCCATGCGTGCGGCCCTGCTCGGTCTAAAGCCTGTTTGAAATACCCACCCCAAGGAGAATCGCAGATGAAACGCAGAACCTGGTTGATGGCCGCACCGGCCGCCGTCGCCGCCCCCTGGTTGAGCGGCTGCGCCAGTCCCCAGATCGCCGACTATGCCACCGAGAGGCCCACACTCGATTTGCGCCAGTATTTCTCAGGCAAGGTCGACGCCTGGGGGGTATTCACCGACCGCTCTGGCCGGGTGGTCAAGCGCTTTGTGGTGGACATGGATTGCCAATGGAGTGGCGACGACGGCGTCCTCGACGAACAGTTCACTTACTCAGACGGCACCCGCCAGCGCCGCGTTTGGCGCTTGCGCCACGAGGGCCAGGGCCGATACAGCGGTCGCGCCGACGATGTGGTGGGCGCGGCCAGCGGAGAATCCAGGGGCAACACTTTTCGCTGGCGCTATACCCTCTCCCTGCCGGTGGACGGACGGGTCTGGGAGGTTCAATTCGACGACTGGATGTACCTCATGGACGATCAGGTCATGCTGAACAAGGCCCGCATGAGCAAATGGGGCATCTTTTTGGGCGAGGTCACGCTGGCCTTCAAGCGGCGGGGGAACTGACATGGGCTGGACTTCCCTCAACCCTAAAGTCACCGACTGGCGTGGCCGCAGCGTCTGGCTGGTGGGCGCCTCCAGCGGCATCGGCCACGCTTGCGCCCAGGCCCTCATGGCCGCCGGTGCCCGGGTGGCGGTGTCGGCCCGCCAAACCGCCTTGCTCGAGCAGCTGTGTGCCGGGCACGACGCCCTGCCCGTGACCTGCGACGTGACCGACCCCGAATCGGTGCGCCGCGCCGCCGAGCAGGTGCGTGCCCATCAGGGCCTGGACTGGGTGGTGTATTGCGCGGGGCATTACAAACCCATACGCCCCCTGCGCGATTTTGATCTGCCAGAGCTCATGCGCCATCAGGCCGTCAACTACCACGGGGCGCTGCATCTGATCGATGCGGTATTGCCTCATCTGGCCCAGCAAGGCCATGGTCACATCAGCATGGTAGCCAGCGTGGCCGGCTACCGGGGCTTGCCCATGAGCCTGGCCTATGGGCCGACCAAGGCGGCCATGCAACATCTGGCCGAAATCCTCTACATGGAACTCAAACCGGCGGGCATCGGTGTCAGCGTGGTCAATCCGGGTTTTGTGGCCACGCCACTCACCGCCCAAAACCGCTTTCACATGCCCGCCCTCATTCAGCCCGAAGAGGCGGCCCACGCCATGTTGCAAGGCTGGCAGCAGGGCGAATTTGAAATTCATTTCCCCAAGCGTTTCAGCCGCTTCCTCAAATGCCTGCGCTGGCTGCCCAATCGCCTGTACTTCTCCTGGGTCTGGCGCGCCACCCAGGGCCAACTCAA
>JBEBAJ010000073.1:0-9856 GCA_041158965.1 Pseudomonadota bacterium
CACTTCGTCGAGCTTGAAGGGCTTGATGATGGCGGTGATCATTTTCATGCTGGCTCCTTGGATGGATCGGGGCAATCAGAAGGTGTATTTCACGCCCAGCACCAGTGCGCTCTTGCCAGCATTGGTGCCGGCTTTGCTGCCAGCGCCCGCGGGCAAAGCGTAATAGCTTTTGGCGTCGGTCTCATGAAAGGCTGCCGAAACCGCCCAGCCCGAACCCATGTCCTTGTTCAGGGTCAGGGTGTAGTGGGTGTAGGAGGCGCCCGAAATGTTTTTGACTGTCTGCCTGCCCACTTGTGGCACCAATGTGAAGCCGTTGCCCAAGTCAAAGGTGGCGTTGAGGTCGACGTAGTCGCTGCCCTTGGAGCTTTTGTTGGTGTCAAAGTTGTACTGGCCGAACAGGTCAGACAAAGCATAGGAATACTTCAGGGTGAAGGGACCGAAGGTACCGGCAGCGTAGACCTCATCGGTGTTGGCGTTTTTGTATGCGCCGGAGTTGGCCAGGGTGTTGTTCAGGTACTGATAGCGCAGATAGCCGACATCCATGGCCACGTCGCCCAGTGAGAATTTATAGCCGCCATAGAGGTCGAGTTCGATGTCGCCCTTGGTTTTTTTCAAGTCCGTGCTGTTGTCAGCGATCCATTTGATCTGGCTGGCCCAGGCACCCACATAAAAGCCACTCTTGTCGGTGTAATCGACACCACCTTGCACGGCGGGCTGAAAACGCGACTGGGCAAGGCCACGGTAGCGGTACTCGCTGACCACGCCGATGTTGTAGGCCAGGCTCGACTCGGGGGCGGCCGGGGTTTGGGCCATGGCGCCCGTGGCCACACAGGCCAGGCTGGCCAAGGTCATGACGGTTTTGGAGAAGGGACGTGTTTTCATGAGGCTTCCTTATGAATGATGGTGACGATCAGTGTTAGCAGTCTTCATGCCAACCGCTTTTGGGTTCTATTTACCTATTAAATCCCTCCGATCTGTGCGTTAATGCTTGTATGTTGTGCGCCGGTCGCACCTGTTTGGTGCGGCCGCACGGTCTTGCCCCGCGCGATTCTGGGTCGCGCACCATTACAGTGAGTTTGACATGAGCCATGCGCGTTTGAGCAGTTGCACCCTGATCGGGGTTCGCCCGGTGCGGGTGGAGGTGGAGATCCATGTGGGTTCTGGGCTGCCCACCGTTCAGTTGGTGGGGCTGGCCGACACCGAGGTGCGCGAGGCCCGCGAGCGGGTGCGGTGCGCGCTCTTAAGTGGCGGCCTGCCCTTTCCACATGATCGGCGGGTGACGATCAATCTGGCCCCGGCTGATTTGCCCAAGGATTCGGGGCGTTTTGATTTGCCGATCGCTTTGGCCCTGCTGGTGGTGAGCGGCCATCTGGAAGCCGAGGCGCTGCGCGGCCATGTGTTTGCGGGCGAGTTGGCGTTGAATGGTGAGTTGCGCCCCATCCGTGCGGCGCTGCCCATGGTGCTGGCCTGTGCCAGCCAAGGCTGGGCCGATGCCTGGGTGCTGCCGGTGGCCAGCGCGCGTGAGGCCAGCCTGGTGCCCGGGGTCAGGATCGCGCAGGCGCGGCACCTGAACGACATCGTGGCGCATTTTCGGGGGGAGAGCACCGAGGGCTGGGGGCGGCTGCAAGCCAGAACCCATGTGGCCGTGGCCGACACGGGCCCGGACCTGAGCGATGTGCGGGGGCACTTGGGTGCCAAGCGGGCCTTGGAGTTGGCTGCTGTGGGTGGCCACAATTTGCTGATGGTCGGCCCGCCCGGATCGGGCAAGTCGATGCTGGCGCAACGCCTGCCGAGTTTGTTGCCACCCCCTGGTGAGCAAGAGTCGTTGCAAACGGCGGCCTTGCAAAGCCTGGCCGGTCAGGACGCCTTGGCGCATTGGGGGCAGCGGCCTTTTCGGGCCCCGCACCACAGCGCCACCGCCGCCGCACTGATCGGGGGAGGCTCGCCGCCGCGCCCGGGCGAGGTGAGCCTGGCACACCACGGGGTGCTGTTTCTGGATGAGTTGCCCGAGTTTCGGCGCCAGGCGCTGGAGGCCCTGCGTGAGCCGCTGGAGAACCACCTCATTACCGTTTCACGCGCGGCACGGCAGGTGGAGTATGACGCCGACTTTCAATTGATTGCGGCCATGAACCCCTGCCCCTGCGGTCAGCTGGGCAACCCCAAGGGGCATTGCCGCTGCACGCCCGATCAGGTCAGCCGCTATCAGGCGCGACTGAGCGGGCCCTTGCTGGACCGCATCGATATGCACATGGAGGTGCCACTGATCGCCGCCCATGACTTGCTGCAAACACCGCCTGGCGAACCTAGCGCTGTGGTGCGGGCGCGCTGCCACAGGGCCCGCGAACGCGCCATGGCGCGGCAGGGCTGTTGCAATGCGCGTTTGGGGGCCGCCCAGCTGGAGGCCTTGGGGTGGACAGCGGCGGCACGCGAGACGCTGCAACAGGCGGCGCAGCGATGGGCGCTGTCGGCGCGCGCCGTGCACCGGATCTGGCGCGTGGCGATGACGGTGGCCGATCTGGCCGAGGCGGCGCAGGTGGACGTGCCGCATTTGGCCGAGGCGCTGCAATACCGATACCGGGGCAACGACCGATACATGCCGGGTCAGGGCGATTGATGGCGCGTCGGCCTTTTAGCCTTGCATCCACATCTGCATCGGCATGCCCCCGGTGCCGATGATGAGCGGTTGCGCCGTGTCAAACTGCTGGACAAAGGCACTGAGGCCCGACACTTGGCCCATGTGGTGACCGCTTTTGACTTCCAGCGCATGCAGGCTCTGCCCCGCGCGCAGCACATAGTCGACTTCCTTCTGGCCGTTGTTCCAGTAGTAAATACAAGGGTTGCGGTTGCTGTGCGTCAGGTACCGGGCCAGCAACTCGGCCCCTACGGCGCTCTCGCACAAGCGCCCCCAGACCTCGGGGCGGGCTTGTGCCGCTTGCAAGCCCACGCCTTGCCCGACCCAGTGGCAAGCCATGAGCGCATTGTTGAAGACTTGAAGCTTGGGGCTGGATGCCCGCTGGCGCACCACTTGCCCCATGTATTTGGGCAAACCACACACCATGCCTGCGCCTTCGAGCAAGTCGAGGTAGTGGGCCAGGGTGGTGGTGTTGCCCGCGTCGTCGAGCTGGCCCAGCATTTTTTGAAAGCTGAGTATTTGACCGCTGTAGGCGCAGGCCAGGTCAAACACACGGCGCAGCAGCGCGGGCTTTTGTACCGGTGCCATGAGCAGCACATCTTTGCTGATGGTGGTTTCGATCAGGGCGTCGTTCACGTACGCGGCCCAACGCGCTTCGTCATGCACCAAGGGCGCGGCGCCCGGATAAGCGCCATAGAAAATGTATTGCTCCAGGCTAAAGCCAAAGGCGTCGCGCATCTCTGTGTAGCGCCAATGGCCCAGACGGATCATTTCAAAGCGGCCCGCCATGCTTTCGCTCAGGCCCCGGGCGATCAGCAGCGGGGCCGAGCCCAGGATGACCACACGCACGTCACGACCGGAGGCGGTGTCCTCATCCCACAGGCGTTTGACCTCTGCGGTCCAGTGGCTGATTTTTTGCACTTCGTCGAGCACCAGCACGCACGCACCCGCCTGCGCGGCGAGCGTGCGCGCCACCTGCCACTGCGTGCCCAACCAGACCTGGCCTTGCAGGCCCGGGCCGTCGGCGCTGGCGCTGTGCTGCGCCATGGCGTGACCAGGCTTGCCCCCGTTGTGACTGGCCGCGCAGTCTTGCTGCAGGCGTTGCAGCGCCTGGCGCACCAGGGTGGTCTTGCCCACCTGGCGTGGGCCCGCCACGACCTGCAAGAACCGCCGGGGCTCTTTGAGGCGGGCGAGCAGGGGGGTCAAGGCTTCGCGTTCGATGGTCATGTTTTTATATTACTCAATTGATTGAGATATTTTACTCAATGTATTGAGTTGATCAAGGCCTCTTGGATTTGAGTGGGCACAAAAGCCTTGGTCACATTCTTATTCTTGCGGTGACGTGCCACTTCTGATAAACTAAAGATGTAAGCGCTTGGAACATGGCTTGACTGTTTCCCTCTTCGGACGGACGTCAGGCTCCAAGACGCAAAAGAGGACATGGCCGCTCAAGCGGCCATTTTCCTTTATCAGGGTGCTTTGCTGTTGGCGGACAAAGGCTTAGCCGGGGTTTAACATCACTTGACGTGACTCACCCAATGACCAACGATGGCACCTCCCCGTTGGAGGGTGATCGGTTGACGATGTCGCGAGGCATATTTCAAGACCTTGACGAGGCGTCGTGCCCCCAAGAAGCGCTCCAACTGAATTGAACCCAGGCGGCGCAGGCGGCGGTAGTGCTCCAAAGTTTTGAGGGTCAGCAAACTCTGGCATCGAACATCCGCTTCGCTCCCTCGGTAAGCCGATGCCACATCTGGAGACAACCACTTTAGCAGTTGCACCATACGGCTGTAGTACAAGACCAATCGGTCTACCGCCTCTGATGGCGTGGTCGGCGCTGATGCCACGATGGCGGGCGTCACCCCCGACCGAGCCCGTGTCTCTTGCATCAGGGGGCCGAGCTTCCAAATAGGCTCGTGGTGTGCAATGCGGTTGCGGATGGCATTACACAGGTCCAATCGTGCAAAAAGCGCATCACGCTCAGCCTGTTTCCATTGCGTCGGCTGACGCATACGGTGTCCCGGCACCACATCGATCAGGATGTCACCCCAATTAAGCATCTGACCAGTAGTGTCACAGGTCACATCGAGAAGATGCGGCCAAAAGCCAAAGGTAAGTTTTGAAACCACATCATCCGGGGATGGTGTGGGTTGGCGAGGAACCCATTTCTGGCGACGCTTGATGTGGGTGATTTTTGTGACCTTGTCGCGTGAGTCCGAATTCAGGACAAGGTAATTAAACCAATCCTTACCCCCCGCAGGGCCTACAGCCCCGTAACGGCCACCCAGTGCCCTGTGGAACTGGTTTCTAAGGACAATTTCAAGAATCGACAAGGCACGAAACAAAGAAACGCAGACGTCATCATTCCATTGGTACAGGCCGAGTGTTTCGTTGTCGTCAGTCGTGCTGAAAAAAGTTCGGTAATTGCTCAGTCGGGCGTGTGATATGGCATCGACCAATGAGCCCACATCAGCCGAGCCTATCGCGTTAAGCATGACGTCTCCTGTCTGGTTGATAAAAAACCACGCCTCCTTTTGCATACGAATCAAAAGGCCATCAGCTCAACGAGACTTCTTATTTGTTACGCTGTTAGGGTAGGAATCATATCTTCGAAAATCGATGACACCCTGACTTCTACCCGCCTCACTGGCAGCCCTGCCAGTCAACCAAGATGGGTCATGACGCGCGCCCTGCTTTGAGGCGACCGGCCAGATACCGAGGGGACATAAAGCCTGTCGCCAGCAGCACCCCCGCACCCGTGAGTGCCTCGGCCCAAATGGTGAGGTTCGCCACCCAGGTGTGGTCTGCGCACAAGCCCAATGTGTAGTGGAACAAGCCATCCAAGCCCAGTGCACCGTACACGGCAAAACCCAACAAGGCACTGGCCAGCCACTTTCGCCAACTCAGGAACAGTGCCAATGTGCCCACGGCGGTGACCGCCAGCCAGGCCAGATAGACCTGCTCGCGCGTCAGCCAACCGGGCATGCCCGGATAAAAGGGCAAGTACTCGGCGTTGTGGCTGAAGTGCGCCAGCACAGCCAGAAAATGCGCGCCCAAGAGCACACCAAACCACGCGGGAAATCGAAGAATGGGCATGGGAGACCTTCCGCAAAGATCATGTTTGATTTTTTAAAACTATATCACTCAATTCTGTGTTTTGGGATCTGCTCATGGATCGGCAGCGCCCGACCAGACACGACAGGCCAGACGAATAGATAAGTTCATAATGAAGCCCATGACCCCCACACGCACAAAAACCGTCGGGGACGGCGCTTTTGTTTTCTGGCTTTCGTTCGCCCAGTTGATTTCCTGGGGCAGCGTGTTTTATGGCTTTTCGGTTTTTTTGGAGCCGACGGAGCGCGCCCTGGGCCTGGGCCGGGCGGAGTCTTCGCTGGGCTTTAGCCTGGCGCTGTTGGCCGAGGGACTGCTGGCCTACCCCGTGGGGCGATTGATCGACCGCGGGCACGAGCGGGCGGTGATGACGCTGGGCTCGTTGTGGACCGGTTTGGCATTGGTGGCGTTGTCTGCCGTGCAAAACCTTTGGCAGTTTTGGGGCGCCTGGCTGATGCTGGGCGTGGGGCTGTCGGCCACGCTGTACCCGCCCGCGTTTGCCGTGCTGACGCGGCGTTTTCCCACCGACTTCAGGCGCGCCATCATCAGCCTGACGTTTTTGGGGGGCTTGGCCAGCACGGTGTTCATTCCGCTGATGGCCGCGCTGATCGAGTGGCTGGACTGGCGCGATGCGTTGCTGGTGCTGGCGGGTTTTCATGGGCTCATCTGCGCGCCCATTCACGCCTATATTTTGCGCGGCGCACCCAAAGAGCCGCTGTTGCCACCGGGCCAGTCTGCCCCCCGCGACGACCCCGGCCTGCACCACCATTTGCGCCAACCCACTTTCTGGTTGGTGGGGGTGTTTGTGATGTTGCTGCTGGGCGTGACGGCGGCCCTGCCTGCGCACATGATTGCCTTGCTGCGAGAAACCGGCTTGAGTGAGCGTTGGGTGATCATTGCACCGGCCTGCATCGGGGCGATGCAGGTGGTGGGGCGCATGACGCTGTATGTGCTGGAAAAACGCATCGACCCGCATTGGACCAACCGCTGGATGCCATGCCTGATTCCTGTGGGCCTGTTGTTTTTGATGCTGGGCGGCGGGCAGGTGTGGGCGGCGTTGTGTTTTGTGTTGTTGTATGGCGTAGGCAACGGGCTGCTGACCATTGTGAAGGGCACAGCGATTGCCCAGTATGTGAGCCAGGCGCACACCGCCAGCCTGAACGGGGCGCTGGGCTTGCCGCTGGCGCTGGCGCGCGCCGGTGCGCCCTTTCTATTGGGCTTGTGGTGGTCGCCCGAGGGCGGTTATGCGATGGGCTTATGGATCATGTGGGGCACTTGCCTGGTGGGCATTGCCGCCCTGTGGGCGGCGCAGGCCAGGGCGGGTCACTGAAACCCGCGTGGCTTGCGGCGGCCCGTCAGTGTGGCGTGATCACCGAGGCAGTGCACCTGATGTTGCAGAAACGCTTTTCCGCCAAAGGGTGGCGCAAAAACGAGCCTGGAAACCCATTGCCGCAGGAACGTCCCCGAGTTTTCAATCAATTGGTATACAGAGCCTTGGCGGAGCACTACATTTCTGAGGCCAAAGCGGCGGAACTGCTTGGGCTTCCGATGATGCGCTTGCACAAAGAACGTCAGCTGGAGACATCGGGTGCGGCTGCTCATTAGTGACTCCCATCAGCGGTTCAATGTTTTTTTGCACTTCGAGGCATTTTTTAACTATTGGTATTGATTTAAATTGTGCATTAAGATACATTAGCATTAGTTTCGTTGCCTTCACTCGCCTGCCGCATTGGTGAAGCCCTTAGGTCATGAGGCCCGCAAGCGCGAGAAAAATTTTCAGATGAGCAGTCTTCTTTTGCCAAACGGACTGATTGAGTTGCGCCAACATTTAGAGGCTATAAAAAACACGGTTTTACATGGGGCGCAGCGCCCCAAACCCCCCAAAATAATTTTGGCCGAACTGACTCAATCACAGTTTGACCAACTCAATGGCCTGCGCAAGCAAACGAATCGTCCTCCGTTACCGACGCGGATTTTGGAATACGATGGCCGACATCACTTTGAAAGTCGTCACGCAGATGGGTATGGCATTGAGGACATGGTGATTCAAATCCTCTCGGTATTAGATACGCGCTCGGAGGCTGTGTTGCAAAACAAACACCCTCAGAATGTCAATTTGTTGAACCCAAATGCCCGCTGTGACAACTACGGAAACCAAGTGAATGACATGGCCGCTTTTAACGTGAGCTCTCGTTCTCAATACACGGAGCTTTTTTCGGTCATCCCGCGTGGAGACGTAAAAAAACCGCCACACCCCCCTAGCGATCAATAAAGGGCCAGACGTGTAGGTGCGGCGGCAATACTGATTATAAATGCAATTGCCGGAAAGTCAACCTTAAATACTCAACCTCAAAGCTGCGGCGCCAGCCAGCGGCGCAACTCGTCCTCGCCGACCCCTTCGCGCCGGGCAAGGTCGGCCAGCTGATCGGCGCCGATTTTGCCGACGTTGAAATAGCGCGAATCCGGGTGGGCAATGTAAAAGCCACTCACACTCGCTGCCGGGGCCATGGCCAGGCTTTCAGTGAGGTGCATGTCGATGTCGTCGCAAGCCAGCAACTCGAACATTTGGCGCTTGACCCGATGGTCGGGGCAGGCCGGGTAGCCGGGGGCGGGGCGGATGCCTTGGTACTGTTCTTTGATGAGTGCTTCGTTGGGCAATTGTTCGTCGGGGGCGTAGCCCCAGAGGTCGGTGCGCACACGCTGGTGGAAATATTCGGCCATGGCTTCGGCCAGACGGTCGGCGAGGGCCTTGAGCATGATGGCGCTGTAGTCGTCGTGGGCCTTGAGGAACTGCTGTTCTTTGGCGTCAACGCCCAAGCCCGCCGTGACGGCAAACAAGCCCACATGGTCGTTCACGCCCCGGGGCCCGACAAAGTCGGAGAGGCAGCGGTTGGGTTTACCTTGGGCCTTGATGTTTTGCTGGCGCAGTCCGCGCCAGGTGAGTGCCGCCTCGGTGCGTGACTCGTCGCGCCACAGCACGATGTCGTCGCCCACGGCATTGGCCGGGTACAGGCCCAGCACGGCGTGGGCGGTCAGCCAGCGGCCTTCGATGAGTTTGCGCAACATTTGCTGCGCGTCTTGATGGACGCGGGTCGCTTCAGCGCCGACCACCGGGTCTTGCAAGATGGCCGGGTAGGGGCCCGCCAAGTCCCAGGTCTGGAAGAAAGGGCCCCAGTCGATGTAGCGGGAGACTTCGGCCAAATCGACGTTTTTGAACACGCGCCGCCCGATGAATTTGGGCACGACGGGTGTATAGCGCGACCAGTCGATGGGGGTGGCTTGGGCGCGTGCCTGTGCCAGCGACAGCAGGGGTTGCACTTTTTTGTTGGCGTGCTGCTGGCGCACCAGTTCGTAGTCGGCGTTGATTTCGGCCAGATAGGCCTGAGATTGGTCGGACAAGAGGCTTTGCGCCACGCCGACGCTGCGTGAGGCGTCGGGCACATAGACCACCGGCCCTTCGTAGTGGGGCGAGATTTTGACGGCGGTGTGGACGCGGCTGGTGGTGGCCCCGCCGATCAGCAGCGGGGTTTTGCGGCTGCGGAAGTGCTCGTCTTTTTGCATTTCGGCGGCGACCACCTGCATCTCTTCCAGGCTGGGGGTGATGAGGCCGGACAGGCCGATGATGTCTGCGCCTTCGGCCTTGGCGCGCGCCAGGATTTCGTGGCAGGGCACCATGACGCCCATGTTGACGACTTCAAAGTTGTTGCACTGCAAGACGACGGCAACGATGTTTTTGCCGATGTCGTGCACATCGCCTTTGACGGTGGCGATCACGATCTTGCCCTTGCTGCGGACGGTTTCACCGGCGGCTTGCTGCTGGCGTTTTTCTTCTTCGATGTAGGGGATGAGGTGGGCGACCGCCTGTTTCATGACGCGCGCGCTTTTGACCACCTGGGGCAAAAACATTTTGCCCTGGCCGAAGAGGTCGCCCACCACGTTCATGCCGTCCATGAGCGGGCCTTCGATCACGTGCAGCGGCCTGCCGCCTTTGGCGAGGACGGCTTGGTAAGCCTCTTCGGTGTCGGTGACGATGAAGTCGGTGATGCCGTGCACCAGCGCGTGCGAGAGACGCTGGGCCACAGGCACCGGGGCTTCGGGGGTGCCGCGCCAGGC
>JBEBAJ010000074.1:0-9841 GCA_041158965.1 Pseudomonadota bacterium
CAGAGCCCATCGATCGCCTGACCCGGGCCAATGCGGCCGTGTATCGCGAGCAATGGGCCGAACTGGATCGGGATCATGCCGCCGGTCGCATCAGCGAGGCCGAGTGGGTCAGCGCCCGGGAGGAACTGGAAGCGCGATTGCTGCAAGATGTCGACGCGCAGACCCCGGGGGCGGTGCTGGCAAGCGAATCGAACTGGGTGCGCTCCACGCTGGCTGTCTTGGTGCTGGGCGTGCCTTTGCTTGGTGCCGGTTTGTACCTGGCTTTGGGGCAACCGGCCGCACTCGACCCACAGGTTCGACTCTCGGGTTTGCCGCAGGAAGAAATCACGCCTGAAAAAGTAGAGCGCATGGGCCAAGAGCTGCGGGCCCGGCTGGAAAAAAACCCCGATCAGGCCGAAGACTGGGTCATGCTGGCGCGCATCGAGCGGGCAATGGAGCGATACGAACCGGCCCAGCAGGCCATGGCTCGCGCCCTGAAACTGAGTGACAACCCCGACTGGGCCATTGAGCGGGCCGAGATGCTGGCCAGCCGCAACCAAGGCCGCTTCGACGGTGAACCCTGGCAGATCATCCAATCGGTGTTAAAGGCCGACCCATCGCACTTGGGTGCGCTTTTGTTGGCCGGCAGCGCTTCGTATTCCGAGTCGCGTTACCCGCAGGCGCTGCGATATTGGGAGAAGGCCAGTGAGCTGGTGCCTGCGCAATCTCCCGATCGGCAACCCTTGGACCAGGCCTTGGCGCAGGTTCGGGGCCAACTCGGCCTGCCAGACCCGCAAGCCCAGGCCCTCGCCGCCACGGCCATTCATGGCCGTGTCAGTTTGGCTGGTGAGGCCGCTCAGTCCGTGCGACCCGACGACACGGTTTTCATTTACGCCACCTTGCCCGACGCCCGCATGCCGCTGGCGATCTTGCGCATCCGGGCCAGCGAATTGCCTTACGACTTCACCCTCGACGATCGCCAGGCCATGAACCCCCAGGCGCGGCTGTCTATGGCCGAGCGCGTGGTGGTGCGGGCGAGGGTGTCGCGCTCTGGCCAGGCCCAGGCCCAGGCCGATGACTGGGGGGCCGAACAAGCCAATGTCAAACCGGGCGCCCGGGGCGTCAATCTGGTGGTTCAAAAGCCCTTGCAATCGCTGTCGCGCCAGTGACCCGAACCAATGTGGCATAAAAAATTCATCTTTTCTCTTTAAGTTTCTTAACTTATCGATTTTGTTGATTTTTTGATGCACAATGTTGGTGTGCAGGAAACACTACTTATTCAGACTGTTCTGGTTTACGCCCTTCCAGTCCTCTTTGCCATCACGTTGCATGAGGCCGCGCACGGTTATGCCGCCCGGTTTTTGGGTGACCCGACCGCCTTTGAGCATGGGCGGGTGACCCTGAACCCCTGGCCGCACATCGATTGGCTGGGGACAGTCCTGATGCCTGTGGCTTTGTACATGGCCACTTCTGGGGCCTTTTTGTTTGGTTATGCCAAGCCCGTGCCGGTCAATTGGAGTCGTTTGCGACACCCCAAACGCGACATGATCTGGGTGGCTCTGGCCGGGCCCGGCATCAATTTGCTGCAAGGCTTGGTCTGGGCCGTGGCTTGGTTGTTGTGCGTGTCTTGGGGCGTGGAAGAGCGTTTCTTCCATGAAGTGTGTCGAGCCGGGGTGTTGACCAATGTCGTCATGTTCGCTTTCAACCTGTTTCCTTTGCCGCCCCTGGATGGCGGCCGGGTCCTGACCGGCCTGTTGCCATGGCGTCAGGCCTTGGTCTTTGCCCGCTTGGAGCCTTATGGTTTTTTCATCGTGATGGGGTTGGTGGTGCTGGGTTTGGTCAACACCATCTGGATGCAACCGGTCATGGGCATGACCTTCGCCTTCATTGACGGCGTGCTGTCGCCTTTGAAATATTTGCTGAAATGAGCCAGAAAGAACGCGTTTTATCCGGCATGCGCCCCACGGGGGCCTTGCATTTGGGGCACTACCACGGCGCATTGAAAAATTGGGTGCGCCTGCAATCCATTCATGAGTGCTACTACTTCGTGGCCGATTGGCACGCGCTGACGACCCACTATGAAAACCGGGAAGTGATCGAAAAAAACGTCTATGAGATGGTGATCGATTGGCTGGCGGCCGGGCTCAATCCCGATGAGTGCACGATTTTTCTGCAAAGCCGCATCCCCGAGCATGCCGAATTGTTCACCCTGTTGGCCATGGGCACGCCTCTGGGATGGTTAGAGCGAGTGCCCACTTACAAAGATCAGCAAGAAAAATTGAAAGACAAGGATTTGTCGACTTACGGCTTTTTGGGGTATCCCTTGCTGCAGGCGGCCGATATCCTGATCTACCGGGCGCACTATGTGCCGGTGGGTGAAGACCAGGCCAGCCATGTCGAGTTGACCCGCGAGGCCGCCCGCCGATTCAATCACTTGTATGGTCGCGAGCCTGACTTCGAACAGAAAGTACAGCTGAGCTTGGCCAAACTGCCCAAAGAAAATGCCAAGCGGTTCGAGAAATCGAGGCGTCAATACCAGGAAACCGGCGATGCCAAGGCATTTGAAGGGGCCATGGCATACATCGCGCAAGCACCGGAGTTGGACTCGGATGATCGCGAGCGTTTGTCGGGTTACTTCAAGGGCACGGGCAAGTCGGTGCTGACCGAGCCGCAAGTGCTGTTGACCGAAGCCAGTCGCTTGCCGGGCCTTGACGGGGCCAAGATGAGCAAAAGCTATAACAACGCCATTGCCATCCGCGAAGAGAAGGCCAGCCTCGAAGCCAAGGTGCGGCGCATGCCGACCGATCCGGCGCGGGTCAAGCGCAGCGATGCGGGTGACCCTGATCGATGCCCCGTCTGGGACTTTCACAAGGTCTACTCTGGCCCCGAGGTCAGGCAGTGGGTAGAAAAAGGCTGCCGCTCGGCGGGCATTGGGTGCCTCGAGTGCAAACAACCGGTCATAGACGCCATGCTGGCCGAACAGCAACCCATGCTGGAGCGCGCCGAACCCTATATCCGCCATCCTGCCCGGGTGCGCGAGATCGTGGACGCGGGCACTGACCGCGCCCGCAAAACCGCCCAAGCCACCATGGTGGAGGTGAGGGCTGCCATGGGACTCAATTATTGAAGAGGAGTAACGACATGAGTTTATTTGTGATTGACGACCATCCCCTGGTGCGACAAGCCATAGGCATGTTGCTGCGGCGCCTGCGCCCATCTTCCAAAGTGGTCGAGCTGGAAAAGCTCAGTGAACTGCAGGCTGCCATCATCAAAAACGGCGAGCCTGAACTGTTTGTGCTCGACTTGCTGCTGCCGGGTGTCAAAGGCGCCAGTGCGGTCAGCGACATCAAGGCGATGTATTCCGATGTGCCTTTGGTGGTGCTGTCGGCGATGCCAGCAGGCGAGGCAGAGGGAACCTGTATCGAGGCCGGTGCCGATCTTTATCTGGAAAAAGCCGCCCCGCCCAACGAAATCACCGCGGCCATTCAGGGCCTGCTGGCGGCTGACCCGGCGTTTGACGAAGAAGCGGGCCCCACGACCGAGACCAAACTCTCCAAGCGCCAGAAGCAACTGATACTGATGCTGGATCGCGGCATGAGCAACCGCGACATTGCGGCGGAACTCGATATCAGCGAACACACGGTCAAAGTGCATTTGTGGCGTCTGTTCAGGCGTCTGGGCGTGAAGAGCCGCACCCAGACCTTGCACTACGCCCGCACCCACGGCTTGCTGATGAGCTGATCAGCCCAGGCCCAGGCGATCCAGCTCGCCTGAGCCCAGACGCACCACCACGGGGTCGCCACCTTGGCCCATTGGGCTGAGGTCGATCACGCTGGTGGGCGAGCGCGGGCATGGGCCGGCGTCGAGCACGCCACCCACTTCATGCTGCAGCAATTCCCGGATTTCCTCGGCGTCATTCAAAGGTTCGGTCTGGCCCGCCGGAATCAGCGTGGTTGCCAACAGCGGTGCTTCATGCAAGGCCAGCAAATCCGACAGGGCCCGATGCTGTGGCACCCGCAGGCCTATGGTTTTGCGCTGTGGGTGGCTGACGCGGCGCGGCACCTCGCGAGTGGCTTCGAGCAAAAAAGTGTACGGGCCCGGCGTGCCCAGTTTCAGCAAACGGAACTGGCGGTTATCGACCCGGGCATACAACGCCAACTCACCCAAATCACGGCACAACAAGGTCAGGTGATGTTTTTCATCTACCCCCCGAATGCGGCGCAAGCGATCGGCGGCCCCCTTGTCGTCGAGGTGGCACACCAAGGCATAACTCGAATCGGTCGGCACCGCCAGCACCTGACCTTGTTGCAAGGCAGTGACCGCCTGACGCAGCAGACGGGGTTGAGGGTTGTCAGGGTGAACCTGCCAGAGTTGGGCCATGGCAAGGACTCAGTGGACCCGATCGGCCAACAAGTCCCAAACCGGTGTGAGATGACCGGGCAGCCAAGGCAGGGCCCCCAAGTCGGTATGGCTTTCCTGCGGGCTGTGAAAGTCGCTGCCGCGTGACGCGGCCAGGCCAAATTCAACCGCCATGTCGGCATAAATGACATATTCGGCGGTGCTGTGGCTGCCCGTCACCACCTCGACCGCTTGACCGCCATGCGATTTGAACTCAGAGAAGAGCGCAAATTCTTCGTTGGCGGTGAACCCATAACGCCCGGGGTGCGCAATCACCGCCACCCCCCGCGATTCGACGATCCAGCGCACTGCGTCTTTCAGGCTGGCCCAACGATGCGGGACAAAGCCTGGCTTGCCTTCGGTGAGAAAGCGGCGAAAGACTTCCGAGGTGTCCTGGCAGACTTTGCTCTCAACCAAAAAGCGGGCGAAGTGGGTGCGAGAAATCAAGTCAGGATTGCCGGCATATTTCAGCGCGCCTTCATAAGCCCCTTTGATGCCCACTTGGGCCAGTTGGTCGGCCATTTCCTGCGCCCGCTGGTCGCGTCCGCCCCGGGTGCGGGCCAAGCCCTCGTGCAACAAAGGGCTGTGGGCATCAAAACCCAGGCCCACAATGTGCACCGTTTTATGGGCAAAGCTGACAGAAATTTCGGTGCCGGTCAGATAGGGCAGTTGCAGGGCCCGGGCCGCTTCCATGGCGCGCTGCTGTCCCCCGATCTCATCGTGATCGGTCAAGGCCCACAACTCCACGCCTTGCTGCTTGGCGCGGGCAGCAAGGGCTTCAGGGGTCAGCGTGCCATCCGAGATCACGGAGTGGCAGTGCAAATCGGCGTTGAGTATGCTCACCACGCCCATTGTATGGGCTGCAGGTGCATCGCGCATGAAGCCTGTTTTAGGCCATCGCCTCGATCTGGATTTGTAAACTCTCCCGACCCTGCCAGCGATTGATCTGCGGCCTGTAAAGCAGCGTGGCCTGCTTGGGCAGCGGCTCAGAGCGTCCGAACCAAATGCCTTCGACCTCGGTGCGGCCTTGGCACAACCTCAGCTTGAGGTGTTTGCTGCCTACCAGGCGTTGCGACACGATTTGCCAATGCGCATGGAACTGCGGCGGTGCAAACCCCGCGCCCCAGACTTGTTGTTCCATGGCCATGAAACTGGGCAGGGACCAATCTTCAGCGCTCAATTCGCCATCGCTCACCAGGGTCAGATGCAAATCTTCCGGTGCGAGCCAAGCCTGAGCCAATGCCGACAAGGCGTGCTCGAATTCGGCCAAATGAACCGCCCGCAAGGTGCAACCGGCCGCCATGGCGTGTCCGCCAAATTGGGTGATCCATTCGGGGTGTTGTTTGGTCAGGGCATCGAGGGCATCGCGCAGATGAAACCCGGGTATGGAGCGCCCTGATCCTTTGATCAAGCCGCCTTGCGCATGGGTAGGTGCGAATACGAAAGTGGGGCGGTGGTATTGGTCTTTCAAACGCCCGGCCAAAATACCGATGACGCCTTCGTGAAAACCGGGGTCAAACAGACACAAGGCGCTGCCCGTTGGTGCCTGCGCGGGCACATGCCCCATGAGCGCCAATGCCTGCTCGCGCATGTCGTCTTCGATCTGGCGCCGTTCCCGATTGATTTCATCCAGCGATTGCGCCTGACTCAGGGCCAGCGTCAGGTCGTCGGTCAGCAGACACTCAATGCCCAAGCCCATGTTGGCCAAGCGTCCCGCCGCATTGATTCTGGGGCCTATGGCAAAGCCCAGGTCCTGACTTTGCAACCAGTCAGCGTTGCGTCCACTGACCTCCAACAAGGCCCTGATACCCGCAGGCATGGCCCCGCGCCGGATTCGCTCCAGGCCCAGATGCACCAAGCGACGGTTATTGGCATCCAGTGGCACGACATCGGCCACTGTGCCCAAGGCCACCAAGGGCAATAAGGTGTCCAGACGAGGCTCTGCCTGATCGGCAAAATGGCCTTGCTGGCGCAGCCAACTGCGGGTGGCCAAGAGCACATAAAACATGACCCCGACGCCCGCCAAGTGCTTGCTGGCAAAGCCGCATCCGGCTTGGTTGGGGTTGACCAATGCATCGGCGGCAGGCAGTTCAGGGCCTGGCAAATGGTGGTCGGTCACCAGCACCCGCAGCCCAAGTTGCCGTGCTTGGCGCACCCCCTCAACGCTGGCGATGCCGTTATCGACCGTCACCAATAATTTGGCCCCGATGTCATGCACACGCTGTGCCAAAGCGGGTGTCAGGCCATAGCCGTCGTGTCGACGATCCGGCACGATGAAAGATGCGTTGGCGAGCCCCAGCGCGCGCAAACCCCGGATGGCCACAGCGCAGGCGGTAGCGCCATCGCAATCGTAATCGGCGACGATGCAGACGGCGGTCTGATCGAGCACGGCTTTCCCCAACAATTGCGCCGCCTCTTCGATCCCCTTGAGCCCGGATGGCGGCAACAGCAGATGGGCCGACATGAGGGCCTCTTGTGCCTGACTCACCCCTCTGGCGGCCAGCAAGCGGGCCATCAGGTCACTCATCCCGGCCTCGCGCAAGGCGGCCCGGGGCCCTTCGGGGGCGCGCCGCTCAATCCAGGTCATGGCCGTGTGCCTCCCAATGCAGTGGTCGCCAGCGCCGCACCATTCTTTGCCACACCGTTGCATCGTCTGTGCGCCAAAGGCTGGCACGCTCATCGCTGGCCCATAACAATTCGGCCCGGGAAGGTGGTTCAGCGCCTGCCATCGTTTGCAGGCGCTTCAAGACCTTGGACAAGGCGGGGGTCAGTCGCCCGGTGCCACTGAACCAAACCGAATTGATGGGCACCGATGCCTGTTGCAACGACGGATGATGATAAAACCACATTTGCAACTCGCTTTGCAGCCGTCTCAGTGCGTCGGATGCCGGCAAAAACCCAGCCACAGGGCGACCTATCACCTTGTCCAGGCTCGCAGTAGGCAATCCTTGCACGGCGTCGCCACGCACCCAGGCTCGATCCGGGGCCACGCGAAAGAGGGTCAGTCCATCGCTGGCGATGAATTCGGCCAACTCATCCCACAGTCGATCGAGGGAAGCCGAATCGGGCCATTGCGGTGCCATGGCCCACACCTGCCCGTTGCGGACATGCCAATGCAGCAGGTGCATTTCTGCCCAATGGCCAGCCCCATGCCCGGCTTGGCTGGCGCCCCATTCGGCCCAAGGGAAGAGCCCAGGCGGCGTCGCCTCGCCTGCCAGGTCGCACAAGGCGGCCTCCAAGGCGGTGCCCAGACTATCAACCGGTACTTGCCATTGCCCCAAAGACCTGGCCTTTTGCAACCAGTCTGGCCGCTGGTCCGCTTCTGCGGCAAAATCACTCCCGGCAATGCGGTACAGCCAAAGCGTTTCATTCACGTCCATGACCGGATTGTCCGACATCATGGCCTGTGCCCGAATTACCCCAAACTGAGACCCCAGATCCATACGCCCCATGACCTTCCCCATTCCATTTGAGTTGCGCATCGGCTGGCGCCATTTACGCACCAGCAGGGGCGGGCGTCGCAATCGCTTCATCTCCTTCATCTCCGGAGTCTCCATGCTGGGCATAGCCTTGGGCGTGGCGGCATTGATCATTGTCTTGAGTGTGATGAATGGGTTCCAGAAAGAGGTGCGCGACCGCATGCTGTCTGTGGTCTCGCATCTCGAGGTGTTCAGCGTCGATGGCTCAGGGCTGGCCCATTTGCAAAACCTTGAGCAGCCATTGTCCAGACACCCCGAAGTGCGGGCCTGGGCCCCTTTTGTGGCCGCCCAAGCCCTGCTGGCACGAGGGGAAGACATGCGCGGTGCGGTGGTGCGCGGCATTGAGCCCGAGCAGGAAGCCCAAGTGTCAGACCTGGTTGCGCAATGGAGCCCTCCACAAAGGGCGGCCTTGCAAGCCGGTCGGTTTGGGGTGATCCTCGGTCAGGAACTGGCGCGTCAGATGGGGGTGCGGGTGGGCGATGTGGTCACCCTCATCGCCCCCTCGGGTCAGGTCACGCCAGCCGGGGTGATGCCCCGTTTGCGGCAACTGGAAGTGTTGGGCCTGTTCGATTCAGGACATTACGAGTTTGATGCCAGTCTGGCATTGATGCACCTGGCCGATGCCCAAAAAATGTTTCGCACCGAAGGCCCCATGGGCTTGCGCGTCAAACTCTCTGATGCCCAACTTGCCCCACGTGTGGCGAGCGAATTGGCCCTGGAACTGGGCCCAGGCTATCGGGCTCGCGACTGGACCCAGCAAAACCGCAATTGGTTTGCGGCCGTACAGATCGAAAAACGGATGATGTTCATCATCCTGACTCTTATCGTGGCGGTGGCAGCGTTCAACCTGGTCACTACCCTGGTCATGACCGTGACAGAAAAACGTGCCGACATTGCCATCTTGCGCACCCTGGGTGCCACGCCTGCTTCGATCCTTTGCATTTTTGTCACGCAAGGGGCCTTGTCGGGTTTGGCTGGCACTTTGGGCGGCATGGCGCTGGGGCTGGCGGTCTCTTTCAATCTCGACACGCTGGTGCCTGCCATCGAGCGGGGCCTGGGTTTGCGGTTTTTGCCGCAAGACATCTACCTCATTAGCCATATGCCCAGTGACCCACAAAGCGCCGACATCGTGCCTGTGGTGCTGGTCGCTTTATTGCTTTCTTTATTGGCCACACTCTATCCCAGCTGGCGTGCCAGCCGGGTGGAGCCGGCGGAGGCGTTGCGCCATGAGTGAATGGATTTTGCAGGCCGAGGGCCTGCACAAGCGCTATCGTCAGGGGCCCCTCGATGTGTCTGTGTTGCAAGCGGTTGACCTGGAGGTCAGCCGTGGCGAGTCGCTCGCCATCGTGGGGGCATCGGGGTCGGGCAAAAGCAGCTTGCTCCACCTTCTGGCTGGCCTGGATACCCCCGACGAAGGCCGCGTGAGCTGGTCGGGCCAAGACATCATGCAATGGAACCTGGCCGAATTAGGACGCCAGCGCAACCATCACCTTGGTTTTGTCTTTCAGTTTCATCACCTTTTGCCCGAGTTTCACGCTTTGGACAATGTCGCCATGCCGCTTTGGATACGTCGTCTGCCGGTCGAGGAAGCAGCGGCCATGGCCCGACAGGCGTTGGCGCAAGTCGGCCTGGGCCAGCGCTGGCAACATCGCCCGGCCGAGCTTTCTGGCGGTGAGCGTCAGCGGGTGGCCCTGGCGCGGGCCATGGTGAGCCGACCTTCGTGTCTGCTGGCTGACGAGCCCACCGGTAACCTCGACCGCACCACGGCGGATGAGATGTTCCAACTCTTGCTCACCATGTGTCAAAGCCATGCCACTGCTTTGGTGATGGTGACGCATGATGAGTCTTTGGCCGCACGCTGCGATCGGGTCATGCGCTTGCAGCAAGGGCGATTGGTGGGGGCATGATGGCGGGGGGCTTGATCGACACCCATTGCCATCTCGATGCGCCCGAATTCGAAGCCGATCGCGACGCTGTCAGACAGT
>JBEBAJ010000075.1:0-9615 GCA_041158965.1 Pseudomonadota bacterium
TTGCCCGGACTGACCGCACCATTGATCTGGACATCTCGTCCCGGAGAATAGACCTCCTTCCACCAAGTGATTCTCTCAATGAGTTTTTCACCCACCTCCTGACTACGGGCACGCCTTGTCAGGGTGTGTTCAACCCCGTAAATTTCGGGTGTCTCGGACAAAATAGCCGTACCGCCATGTCTCACCAAAATGTCCATGGCGGCGCCCAAGGCTGGATTGGCTGTGATCGATGAAAATCCATCAGAACCTCCACATTGCAAGCCAATCTTGAGGTGCTTGACTGAAACTTTACTTCGACGCGCCTGATTGGCTTCGGGCAACATTTTTTCAACTGCAGCGACAGCAGCCTCGACAGTTTTGCGTGTTCCCCCCTCTTCTTGCATCACGAAGGTATACAACTTGGGCCCCTGGCTCAGGCCCTCTTGCTCCATCAAGCCTTGCATCTGATTGCGTTCACACCCCAAACCTATGATGAGCACTGCCGCAAAGTTTGGGTTACGGGCAAAACCCCCCAATGTCCTGCGGAGCAACTGCATGGGTTCGCCACTCATCTCCATGCCACAACCGAGCCCGTGACTTAGACCAACCACGCCGTCGATATAGGGATAAGCGTCGAGCTTATCGCCTTTGAAGGCCTCGGCCACCTTGTGAACAACCGTGGCTGAACAATTGACCGTGGAGAGAATGCCGATGTAATTTCGCGTACCGACATCGCCGTTGGGACGAACAAAGCCGTCGAAAGTGGCCTGTTGATCGGGGGGCACATACGCCGTCGGCACGTAATCTTTGCCGTAAGCGTAATCGCGATCAAACTCGCGAAACGTCACATTGTGCGAATGCACATAAGTGCCCGCTGCGATGGGGTGCGCAGCGAAACCAATGCAAACGTTGTATTTGAGGATCGGCTCACCCGGTTGGATATCACGGGCGGCAATTTTGTGCCCCGAGGGCACCTGACTGCGGCTGGTGATACCTTCGGAGGGGATGGCTTCTCCCAAACCCACATCGGTGCGGGCGACCACCACGTTGTCGTTTGGGTGCAAACGGATCACCGGGCCTGTGATTTTCTTGGCGTTCAGATCAATAAAGCTCATGGTTATCTCCAGCCTACCTATTCATGGCATTTTCAAGACATCGAATGCAGCCTTGAGCCTCAAATCATAGTCGCGTCGTACCTTGGATACTTGATCTGCCGACCACGTCTCGAATCCGGCACCTGCTTTCATACCTGTTTTACCCTGCTGGATATTGGTTTGAACACACTGCGCCAGTTGATGCGTGTTGGTCAAGGATGGATAAATCTCTTCAGCGGCCCTGGCCATACTGTCCCAGCCAGAAATTTCCTTTTGTAACACTGGACCCGCGGCAGCGTATCGAAATCCAAAACTGAACCGAACAGCTGTATCCACATCCTCTGGCGTCGCAATGCCCCTGTCGATGAGATCCAGGGCTTCACGCATGAGAGCATGCTGAATTCGATTGGCCAACAAGCCAGGAATATCCTGACGCACCAAAACAGGTTTTTTACCCATGCGGCGATACATCGCACAGACCTCTTCTGCCAAAGACAAACTGGAGTCACACCCCAAGGCTATTTCGACCAGTGGGACCAGGTGCGCCGGCATGAAATAGTGCGCATTGAACATCCGATCGCGTGTGGTCAATCCCGCCGACAATCGAGTCACCGAGAAGCCCGAACTGTTGGTCCCGATGGGAATATGGGCTGGTAGACAGTGGTCAAGATGCGCAAACAAAGAACGCTTAATTTCGAAGTCTTCCTTGACGGTTTCCAACACCCAAGCGACGTCGCGCCAATCATTCCATTCCTCTAGTGCACCTGCCGTGGCTGAAATAGGCGGAGTCAACTGTGTATTGATATCACCCGCTAATTCAACGGCCCTGTGCAAAACTTCGGCGGCTTTTTGCTGGGTTCGGCCCAGTAATACCAATGGAACGCCCGCTGCGATGAAATCTGCAGCGATGCCCACGCCCATGGTCCCCGTTCCTATGACGACCACTTTTGAGTCAGTTGAAGTATGCGCCACAAAGACCTCGCTAAAAATGAGTTTGAGAAGGCACTGATGATAACGATGGGCGACCCTGGTGGTCACGCACTGATAGAAAAATCAGCCCCAATTTTCATAGACCCCCAGCTTGCGATGCAGCGGTGACTCATCCGCCACAAAGACAAAGGTAGGGCTGTCTGTCTTGAGATTGCGAAGGGTCACGGCTTCGTACCCCGGCGCACAACACGTGTCGGCCTCCACCAAGGTGAAGGTGCTGTTGACGATCTGCGCTTGCATCTGCCCTTCAATCACATGAAAAACCTGGGCGGGTGAGCGTGCCGGCAGGCGAAGCGTTTGCCCCGGACGCAACATGAGTGCATAAAAACCGAGGATGTTCTCGGCATCGCCCCCCGTCTCCGGGTTGGTGTACGTGACCTGCACCTGCTCGAGTGAAGGATCGTCGGCAGCCAGAGATTCCAATGCGGCCTTGGCATCGGACCAGGCATAGCGCAACATCGGATACGCCTTCTTGCTGCGCTCAAAGACATAGGTGGGCATCACGCCAGCCCGGGTGTATTGCCGGTCGCTGCGACCGGGCACCACCGTTTGGCGCTGGCCATTGATGTGGTAACTCGCCTCCATGTAATACACCAAGGGCAAATCCAGCACATCCAGCCACACCACGGGCTCTGTCCCGTCGTGACCATGCTCGTGCCACAAGCCCGTGGGTGTGAGGATCAGGTCGCCTCGGCTCATCGGGCACTTCTCGCCGTCCACGGTGGTGGTGGCCCCCTCTCCTTCCACGATCATGCGCACCGCATTGGGCGTATGGCGATGGCTGGGCGCCCACTCGCCCGGCAACAACAGTTGCATGCCCAGGTAGATGGCTGCACTGGCCTGCATTTTGTCCAGGCCATGGCCCGGGTTGGCCAGCACGAGCACGCGGCGCTCGGCTTTTTCAATCGGGGTGAGTTCGCCCGCCTTCAACAACAAGGGGCGCAGGGTCTTGTACGCCCAGTAGGTGGGTTGCGTCTGCCGGGTGGGCACCTGGGGTGGCAACACGCCCCGCAGACTGGGCCACAAGGGCACCAGGTTCAGGCTTTTGAGTTCGTCTCGATAGTCTTGGGGGAGGTCTTCAAGTCGGCCAAGTTCATTCATGTGGCGTCTCCGGGTTCCGTGAGTGCAGAACTGTCATCCTTACACTATAGAACAGGACACCAGTCACCCTCACGACACCCCTGCTGACCAGAGGATTCGCCCAGGCACCCTGACTAGGCGGGCGCAAATTCAGGGCCCCAACCACTCCCCGATGACGTCACGCCTCGACAAACACGCGAGCTTGCCGGGGCGTCACCACCAGCAGTTCTCCCTCCTTGAACTGCTGGTCCGCGAAAGAGCGGGCTGCCATTTGCGCTTCAATCACCGTGGCCGGATCCAGACCACTGTCCTCGCTGGGCTCGAGTTCCAGTCGGGCAATGGGCCCCACCGATATGGATCGGGCCAGACGTGCCACGATGCCTCCCTGATGCCCCGGCACATAGCGTTGTACATCCAGGTCATAAGGGCGAACATAGGCCAAGGCCTTGGCATCCTGCACGTGGCTGTGCTCGGGGGTGAGCAGCCGAACAGCTTGGTGGTCCGCGCCGATTTGCATTTCTCCGCCGTGGGCGCGGCCATGAAAAAGATTCACATCACCCAAAAATCCAACCACAAAGGGGCTGGCGGGGTGATCCCACACTGCCTGCGGTGACCCCACCTGCTCCACCTTCCCCTTGTTCATCAACACCACCCGATCCGCCACCTCCAGGGCTTCTTCCTGGTCATGGGTGACAAAGATGCTGGTGACATGCAACTCGTCATGCAAACGGCGCAACCACCGTCGCAATTCCTTGCGCACCTTGGCGTCCAGCGCGCCAAAGGGCTCATCCAGCAACAAGACCTTGGGCTCCACCGCCAGCGCGCGCGCCAAGGCGATGCGCTGACGCTGTCCGCCTGACAACTGAGACGGGTACCGGTCGGATAGCCAGTCCAACTGAACCAGGCCGAGCAGTTCATGCACCTTGCGGTGAATATCTTGCTCGCTGGGTCGCACGGCGCGTGGCTTCACGCGCAGGCCAAAGGCCACGTTGTCAAACACCGTCATGTGCCTGAACAAGGCATAGTGCTGAAACACAAACCCCACTTGACGCTCACGCACATGAACGTGGGTCGTGTCCTCACCGCTGAACAGGATATGGCCTGAATCAGACGACTCAAGACCGGCAATGATGCGCAACAAGGTGGTCTTGCCGCAACCCGAGGGGCCCAGCAGTGCTACCAATTCACCCGACTCGATGGTCAGGTTGATGTCATTGAGCGCCGTGAAGTTGCCAAATTGCTTGTGAATGTGTTGAATGTCGATGCTCATGTCAGCAGTCCATGCAGGTAAGCGGGTTCAGTGGCTCGTTTCGAGGCCGGTTGTGGGTCTTTCGTCTCCAACCACTCCACGATCGACTTGATGACCAGGGTCAGCAACGCCAGAAGGGTCAGCAAAGATGCGACGGCAAAGGCCGCCACCGACTGGTATTCGTTGTAGAGGATTTCCACGTGCAAGGGCATGGTGTTGGTGTACCCCCGTATGTGGCCCGACACCACAGAAACCGCCCCGAATTCCCCCATGGCGCGGGCATTGCACAGGATCACCCCATACATCAACCCCCACTTGATGTTGGGCAACGTGACGTACCAAAACGTCTGCCAGCCGGTTGCACCCAGCACGATGGCCGCCTGCTCTTCTTCCGTGCCCTGGGCCTGCATCAGCGGAATCAACTCACGCGCGATGAACGGAAAAGTGACGAATACCGTGGCCAGAACAATGCCCGGCACAGCAAATATGACCTGGATGTCGTGCGCAGCCAGCCAGGGGCCCAACCACCCTTGCGCCCCAAAGATCAGCACATAAATCAGACCTGCCACCACCGGAGACACCGAAAACGGCAAATCCACCAGCGTGGTGAGAAACGCCTTGCCCCTGAAGTCGAATTTGGCGATGGCCCAGGCCGCCGCAACGCCGAACACCAGGTTCAGCGGAACAGCGATGGCGGCGGTGATGAGGGTCAAACGGATGGCCGCCCAGGCATCGGGTTCGTGAAAGGCGTCCAGATAGGCTTCCACTCCCTTGCGCAAACCTTCTGCGAACACGGTCGCGAGCGGCAAGACCAGAAACAGGAACAGGAAGCCGAGCGCCAGGCTCAGCAAGACCCAGCGCACCCAGGCTGGTTCGGTGGTACAGGCATGCACCTGCCTCGGTGCTGACCGCTGTGCGTGGCGTTGGCCGTTCATACGGGCGCCCCCGAACGTTGACGCTGCCAGGACTGCAGCGCATTGATGAAGAGCAGCAAGACAAAGGCAATCACCAGCATCACCAGGGCCACCGCCGTGGCCCCCGCATAGTCATATTGCTCCAGCTTTCCGATGATGATCAGCGGCGTGATCTCCGAGATCATGGGCATGTTCCCGGCAATGAAAATCACAGAGCCGTACTCCCCCACCGCGCGGGCAAAGGCCATCGCAAAGCCCGTGAGCAAGGCCGGGAGAATGGCCGGCAGAATCACCCGCATGAAGGTCTGCCAACGGGTCGCCCCCAGGCAGGTGGCCGCTTCTTCCAGTTCCTGCTCGAGGTCCTCCAAAACGGGCTGCACCGTTCGCACCACAAAAGGCAAGCCGATGAAGATCAGAGCGATCACCACGCCGTTGGGGTTGAAGGCCAGCTGAATGCCCCGAGGCTCGAGGTATTGCCCCACCCAGCCGTTACCGGCCAGCAGAGCCGTGAGGGAGATGCCTGCGACCGCCGTGGGCAGCGCAAACGGCAAATCCACCAGGGCATCCACCACCTTCTTGCCCACAAATTCGTAGCGAACCAGCACCCAGGCCACCAGCAACCCAAAGAAGACATTCACCACAGCGGCGAGAAACGAGGCGCCAAAGGTGAGCCGGTAGGAGGCCATGACCCGCTCTCCCGTCACAGCGTCCCAAAACTGCGTCCAGGTCAAGCTGAACGTCTTGAACAAGAGCGCCGACAGCGGAATCAACACAATCAGGCTGAGGTACAGCACGGTGGTGCCGAGAGCCACATGGAAACCTGGCAGGACGTGGTGGGTCCTGAAACGACCCGATGTCGGCATGGAGAGTGACGGGAAATGCATGCGAGCGATTGTGCTGAGTCAGGCTTCAGAAACCAACGAATATTCCATGGTTTGCTTATGCCCAAAATGTCTATGGAACTGCCAGGCCGAGCCTCAACCCGGTTATTTCCTCGTATAAATCTGATCAAAGCTGCCACCATCCGCAAAGTGTGCAGGCGTGGCTTTGCTCCAACCGCCAAAGGCCTGATCGATGGTGACCAGTTTCAGCGCAGGAAACTGCTTGGCATATTTCGCCTGCGCCTTGGCTGAGGTGGGTCTGTAGAAATTCTTGCCGACAATGTCCTGGCCTTCATCGCTGTAGAGGTATTCCAGATACGCTGTCGCCAGGCTGCGCGTGCCCTTTTTATCCACGTTTTTGTCGACCACCGTGACTGCGGGCTCGGCCAGAATGGACAAGGAGGGATACACCACGTCAAACTTGGCGGAAAACTCTTTTTCCAGCAAGTAGGCCTCGTTTTCCCAGGCGATCAGCACGTCGCCCTGGGCACGTTGGGCAAAGGTGATGGTGGAGCCACGTGCCCCCGTGTCGAGGACCGGAACGTTTTCAAAGAGTTTTTTCACGAACTCCCGAGCTTTGTCGTCTCCGCCGTATTTTCTTTTGGCGAACTCCCAGGCTGCGAGGTAATTCCAGCGTGCGCCCCCTGAAGTTTTGGGATTGGGGGTGATGACCTTCACGCCAGGTTTGATCAAATCATCCCAGTCGCGAATGCCTTTGGGGTTGCCCTCACGCACCACCAGCACAATGGTCGAGGTGTAGGGCGAACTGTTGTGAGGCAAACGCTTTTGCCAGTCTTTGGCAATCAGCTTGCCAGGTTCGAACAAGGCATCGGTGTCACCCGCGAGTGCCAGTGTCGCGACATCGGCGTCCAGACCATCGATGATGGAGCGCGCTTGTTTGCCGGATCCCCCGTGTGACTGCTTGATGCTGATGTCCTGACCCGTTTTGGCCTTCCAGTGTTTGGCAAAGGCCTGGTTGAACTCGGCGTACAACTCCCGTGTGGGGTCATAGGAAACATTGAGCAAACTGGTCTGAGCCGCGGCCCCTAATGTGGACGAGAAGAGGGCCGCTATCAGCCAGCCCCGCGCCCTTCGATCAAACTTCAACATCCATCTCTCCTGAACAAACGCCAATCAGCGTTGAAGGAGCGGATTCTGTCGCCGAGTCTTTAAAACTCAAACGACTGTTTTGATATTTTCAAATAAGTTAAATCCATATAGCCCCGCACACCGCACTGGGCTCGACAGGAAGGCTGGGAACATGCCGCCGCCGATGAGTTTGCTGCGCACCTCGCTCTCAGCCAGGCTCGCACGCAAATCCTCGGCAAGTTTGTTGACGACATCCTGAGATGTACTGGCTGGCGTTGCCAATCCAAACCAGACGACTGCTTCGTAGTCCTTGACGCCCTGCTCGATGACCGTCGGCACCTGAGACAGGCTATCCAGTCTAAATCCAGTGCCTGGGCGGGTACATCGAGTCCATACATAAGGATGCACACGCTCTCAAGCGTGGGCATCCACCAATATAAACGCCACCCGCGCCGGCTTGCCTGATCGGTTGGCCCAGGCGTGGTTGGGGCCCCGCTGAATCAGCACATCGCTGGCTCGCAGCACGGTTTCATCCTTGTCCATGATGGCCACTATTTCCCCCTCGAGCACGATGGCGTAATCCACCGTGGCCGTGCGGTGCATGCCCGGATGCTGGCCGGGTCGAGGGGCGTGTTGCGCATCCCGGTACATGCTGCCGAAGGTGGCGTCGAGCATACGCGCGAGTGCTTGTGGATCCTGAGGCTCAGGGGGGAAGTCAATGATGCGCAGCACGGTGCCGCCCGCTGGGGGCGAAACGCCCTGGTGTTGCGCAATCTGATCGGGTTCATTGACCGACGAGGGCGCTGCACTTGTGCGCCACAAATTGCTGACCCGATACCCGGGGCGTTCAGGAACCACACGAACGGCCGGTGATGGCCCATCCTCGATGATGGAGGAAAGTCCCAAGGCATCATCCCCCGTCAGCACGCGTCGAATCGGCGGCAGGCTCATGTCAGTTTTTCTCCAGGTTCAAGCGGGGAATCAAATCGGCGTGCAAGCGGTAGGTCTTCTGAATGCGCTCTTTGAACTGGGCGGCCGTCAGGAAGGCTGGCACCTGTTGCAGGGACTGCGCCGATTGTTTGAACCCATCGGATTCCAGCACTTTCTGACACAGGCTTTGCAGTTTGGACAACATTTCGGGCGGTGTGCCTGCGGGGGCATAAACCCCATTCAGACCGGGAATGACCGAGGGGTACCCCAGTTCGGTGAGCGACGGCACCTCGGGCATGGCAGGATGGCGCTTGTCCGACAGCACCGCCAGCACGCGCAAGCCCTTGCCCTTGATGGAGGACAACGCCGGGGCTGCCGCATCGAGTTGACCACCCAGGAGTTGGGGCAACATGGGGCCATCGCCCTTGAAGGGAATCCCGTTGAGTTCGATGCCCAGTTCTTTTTCAACGGCCGCCACGCCCAGGTGCGGCACCGACCCATTGCCTGCATGTCCATAGGAGATGCTGCCAGGTGCCGCCTTGGCGCGAGCCACCAGATCCTGCATGGACTTGATGGGAGATTCCTGACGGACCGCGAGGGTGAAGACATTTTCAAACACCTGACACACCGGTTCAACCTGCTCGTTGCGAAACGGCATGGTTTTCATCAGGAACGGCGAATTGGTCAGGGCCGATGCAGGGGAAAACACCAGGGTGTTTCCATCGGGAGCTGCACGCGTCAACGCAGTGAAGCCAATCACCCCGGCACCGCCATCACGGTTCACCACCACCCAGTTTTGTCCGGTGATTTGCGTGGCCTCACGCGCAAATGCGCGACCGATGGCATCCACGCCACCGCCGGCGGCATAGGGCAGGATGACTTCCACATGACGCTTGTCTTGTGCCGTCACGCCAGTGACGCCACACACGACCATCAGACTCAACAGTATTTTTTTCATCATTTAAACGCTTTCAACTTGATGACGGATCAAACTATTCAGGCTGAATACCGATCTCGCGGGCCATGGCCTGGTAGAGCCGGGTTTCATCGTCAAAGAAACGCTCCAGTTCCTGCAGCGTCATGGGAGGCGCTGGTTCACTGCCGCTGGCGGCCGTTTGGGCTTGAAATTGCGGGTCATGACAGGCCACGGTTAACGCTTTGTGCAAGCGACGAACCTCTTCATCGGGCAGGGAGCGGGAGACAAAGACGGCCCCCCAGGTACCGTGCACAAAATCGGACAGGCTGGCGTCTAGCTTGGACAGCGGCAAGGCCTCTGGCAAGCGATCCGACGCGGCGGAGCCCGTGGTGCCCAACACTTTGACCTTGCCGCTGGACGCCAGATCACGCACGGCACTTTGCGGCACAAAGGTGATGTCGATCTGACCGCCGATCAAATCCTGAAGCACGGG
>JBEBAJ010000076.1:0-9531 GCA_041158965.1 Pseudomonadota bacterium
CCAAACATGATGGCTTTTTTCTGCTGGTGTGCCGGTAGTGAGCGGGCGGCCAGTGCGATCACGACCGCGTTGTCACCCGACAGAATGATGTTGATCCAGATGATCTTCATCAAGCCGATCCAGAAATCGGCGTCATTTAAAAATTCCATGGTCTCAAACTCCAGAACGGGTGGATCCCGTCATATGTGATTTATGGCCTAAGTTTAACGGCATTGAGACGCGGCAGCGCAACGTGACTCCAACCAGGCCAGGCCCCAAGTCACCCAAGCGATAGCCCTGGGCTTGCAAAAAAAAACCGCCCGAAGGCGGTTTGAGATGGATGAGGCGGCTTGTCAGAGCAGGGCTTTGAGCAGCTTGCCCATCTCAGACGGGTTGCGGGTCACTTTGAAGCCGCACTCCTCCATGATCGCCAGCTTCGCGTCGGCGGTGTCGGCGCCGCCCGAGATCAGGGCGCCCGCATGCCCCATGCGTTTGCCCGGGGGGGCCGTCACGCCGGCAATAAAGCCCACAATGGGTTTTTTCATATGGGCTTTGCACCAGCGGGCGGCTTCGGCCTCATCGGGGCCACCGATCTCGCCGATCATGATCACGGCATCGGTGTCGGGGTCGTCATTGAAGGCCCTCATCACATCGATGTGCTTGAGGCCATTGATCGGGTCGCCCCCAATGCCCACGGCGCTCGACTGGCCCAGGCCGATTTCGGTCAACTGTGCCACCGCTTCATAAGTCAACGTCCCCGAGCGCGACACCACCCCAATGCGGCCCTTGCGGTGGATGTGGCCTGGCATGATGCCAATCTTGATCTCGTCGGGGGTGATCAGGCCGGGGCAGTTCGGGCCCAGCAACAGGGTTTTCTTGCCGCCTGCGGCCTCCTTGGCCTTCATTTTGTTGCGCACTTCCAGCATGTCGCGCACCGGGATGCCCTCAGTGATGCAAATGGCCAAGTCCAGGTCGGCTTCCACCGCCTCCCAAATCGCTGCCGCCGCACCGGCGGGCGGCACATAAATCACCGACACCGTGGCGCCGGTCTGATGGGCCGCTTCTTTGACCGAAGCATAAATGGGGATGTCAAAAATCTTTTCACCGGCTTTTTTCGGGTTCACGCCCGCCACAAAGCAGTTTTTGCCGTTGGCGTATTCCTGGCATTTTTCAGTGTGAAACTGCCCGGTCTTGCCCGTGATGCCCTGGGTGATGACTTTGGTGTTCTTGTGGATGAAGATCGACATGATGGGGTCCTTCTCGGGCCGGGCGCACGCCCGGCCAAATCATTTATTGAACGGTAGCGACCACTTTTTGGGCGGCTTCGGCCATGCTGTCGGCGCTGATGATGGGCAGGCCGGATTCGGCCAGCATCTTCTTGCCCAGCTCTTCGTTGGTGCCCTTCATGCGCACCACCAGGGGCACGCTCAGGTTCACCGCCTTGCAAGCCGTGATCACGCCGGTGGCGATGGTGTCGCAGCGCATGATGCCGCCAAAGATGTTGACCAAAATGGCCTTGACCTTGGGGTTCTTCAACATGATTTTGAAAGCCTCGGTCACCTTCTCGGGGGTGGCGCCGCCGCCCACATCGAGGAAGTTGGCCGGTTCGGCGCCAAACAGCTTGATGGTGTCCATCGTGGCCATGGCCAGGCCCGCGCCGTTGACCAGGCAACCGATGTTGCCGTCCAGGCTGATATAGGCCAAATCGAACTTCGAGGCCTCGACCTCGGCGGGGTCCTCTTCATCGAGGTCGCGGTAGGCCACGATTTCGGGGTGGCGGAACAGCGCGTTGCTGTCAAAGTTGAACTTGGCGTCCAGGGCAATGATATGGCCCGCGCTGTCGCAGTTCAGCGGGTTGATCTCGACCAAAGAGGCGTCGGTCTCCATATAGCACTTGTAGATCTTCTGGAACACATCGGCGGCTTGCGTGGCCGAGGCGCCCGTCAGGCCGATGCCGTTGGCCACTTTCAGGGCCTGGGCCTGGCCCAGACCGCTCAGCGGGTCAATCAGTTCGGTGATGATTTTTTCCGGCGTGCTGTGGGCCACCTCTTCAATGTCCATTCCGCCTTCGCTGGACGCGATCAGGGCCACCTTCTGGCTGGCGCGATCGGTCACGATAGAGACGTAGTATTCTTTTTTGATGTCGGCGCCTTCTTCTATATAGAGGCGTCGCACCTTCTGGCCTTCGGGGCCGGTCTGGTGGGTCTTGAGCTGCATGCCCAGAATCTGGCTGGCCAGCTCTTTGACCTGATCGACCGACTTCGCCACTTTCACGCCGCCGCCCTTGCCGCGACCACCTGCGTGAATCTGGGCTTTGACCACCCAAACCGGGCCGCCCAATTTTTGTGCGGCTTCAACCGCCTCTTGCACCGTAAAGGCCGCAATGCCCCGGGGCACTGGCACGCCGAATTGACGCAAGATCTCCTTGCCTTGGTACTCGTGAATCTTCATGAGGTCTCTCTTTGCACGGGGGTGATACTGGGTGTAAGGCCCAAGGCACCTGCGGCACAGGCCGCCACTGGACTTCTCCGTCGTGAAATGTATCATGTTGCAATGCACCAACCTGATTCGATGCTGACAAATCATGTACACCGTGTTCATTGATGGCGAAGCCGGCACCACCGGCCTGCAAATTCGTGAGCGACTGGCCCATATCCCCCAGATCGCCGTGGCCAGCATCGACCCCGCCCGCCGCAAAGACCCCGTAGCCAAGCGCGAGATCATGGCCCAGGCCGATCTGGTGCTGTTGTGCCTGCATGATGCCGCCGCCCGCGAATCGGTGGCCATGATCGACGCCCTTCCCGGTCGCCAACCCCGCATCATCGACGCCTCTACCGCCCACCGCACCCACCCCGATTGGGTCTTTGGTTTCCCCGAAATGGGCGCCGCTCAGGCCCAGGCCATCCGTGTGGCCCGGCGCGTGGCCAACCCCGGCTGCTACGCCACCGGGGCCATCGCCGTGCTGCGCCCCCTCATCGAGGCCGGCCTGGTTCCTGCCGATTTTCCGGTGAGTTTGCCGTCAGTTAGTGGTTACTCTGGCGGTGGAAGGCAGATGATTGAGGCTTATGAAGCCGGCGCTGCACCCTTGTTCGAAGCCTACGCCTTGGGCTTGCAGCACAAGCACGTGCCCGAAATCATGAAATACACCGGGCTCACCTGCCGCCCCCTGTTCCTGCCCGGGGTGGGGAATTTTCGCCAGGGCATGTTGGTGCAGCTGCCCTTGCATCTCGATCAGTTGCCCGGGCGCCCCCGCGCCGCCGATCTCGAAGCCGCTTTGCGCCACCATTACGCCCAAACCGAGGGCGGCTGTGTGGCGGTGTGCGAGGCCACCGAAGACGGCAAACTCGACGCCACTGCACTCAACGACACCAATCGGCTGGAGATTCGCGTCTTTGCCAACGAGGCTCAGCGCCAGGCCGTGGTCATCGCCCGCCTTGACAATCTGGGCAAGGGGGCCAGCGGCGCGGCGGTGCAAAACCTGCGTCTCATGCTGGGTCTGTGATCAGTCCACGTCCTCGCATTGCGTGACGCGGCGCACCACCTCGCCCGCAAAGCCCCGCGCCAGCAAAAAGCGCGCTTGACGCGCCCTCTCTTTGGGCTCGGTCGCCAGCTGCCCGAATTTTTTACGCCACACCTCGCGCGCCCGTGCCAACTCGGTGTCGCGCAATCGGGCCACGGCCTCGGCCAGCCCCTGCTCGCTCACACCTTTGGCCTGCAACTCCTGGCGCACCCGGCGCGTGCCCAGACGGGCGGCGCGGCTGTGCAGCACCGACTCAAGCACCCGCTGCTCGCAAATAAAACCCTTGGCCTGCAGCTCATCCAGCGCCTGGCGCAGCTCATCCGGGTCAGGCTCATGGCGGGCCAGTTTTTTTTCCAGCTCGCTGCGCGTGTGCTCGCGCAGCGCCAACAGGCGCAGGGCCCGGCCCTTCAAAGAGGGGCCGCTGCGCGTCGGGGTGAGCTCGGGGGAAGTCATGCGACGGCGTGCCCGCACGGGCCTTTGTTCATTCGGCCCCGACTTCGGCGGCCAGCAGGGGAATGCCCAGCGATTCGCGCACCTTGTTTTCAATCTCAAAGGCCAAGTCGGTGTTCTCGCGCAGGAACTCGCGCGCATTGTCGCGGCCCTGTCCGATTTTTTCGCCGTTGTAGGCGTACCAGGCGCCAGACTTTTCGATGATGTGCGCATTCACGCCCATGTCGATGATCTCGCCCTCGCGACTGATGCCCTCGCCAAACAGAATGTCGAACTCTGCGGTCTTGAACGGTGGTGCCACCTTGTTTTTCACCACTTTGACCTTGGTTTCATTGCCGATCGCCTCATCGCCTTTTTTGATCGTGCCGGTGCGGCGGATGTCGATGCGCACCGAGGCGTAGAACTTCAGCGCATTGCCGCCGGTGGTGGTTTCGGGCGAGCCGAACATGACACCGATTTTCATGCGGATCTGGTTGATGAAAATGACCATGCAGTTGGTCTTTTTGATGGTGGCGGTCAGCTTGCGCAGGGCTTGGCTCATCAGGCGCGCTTGCAAGCCGGGCAGCGAGTCGCCCATCTCGCCCTCCAGTTCGGCCTTCGGCGTCAGCGCCGCCACCGAGTCAATCACGATCAGGTCGACGGCGCCCGAACGCACCAGGCTGTCGACGATCTCCAGCGCCTGCTCACCGGTGTCGGGCTGGCTGATCAGCAGATCGGGCAGATTGACCCCCAGCTTTTGGGCGTATTGCACATCCAGCGCATGTTCGGCGTCCACGAAAGCGCAGGTGCCGCCCTGCTTTTGCATCTCGGCGATGACTTGCAGCGTCAGGGTGGTTTTGCCCGAAGATTCGGGGCCGTAGATCTCGACCACCCGACCCCGTGGCAAGCCACCCACACCCAGCGCGATGTCCAGCCCCAATGAGCCGGTGGACACCACCTGGATGTCCTCGATGACCTCGCCCTCGCCCAGGCGCATGATGGTGCCTTTGCCGAATTGCTTTTCAATTTGGGCCAAAGCGGCTTGCAGGGCTTTGGCTTTCTCGCCGTTGGGGGCCAGGCCCTTGACAGGTGCGTCCATGGTTTTTTCCTTTGAGATCAATGGGTTGTAAAAATCACCAGTGGCTGTTTCAAAACACAGGCTGGATGCTTGAACAGTAATGTAGCGGGTGGATAAAAAGAAAACAAGCCATTATTTGGTCAGTTTGCCTTATTATTTAGTGATGCATACACAACCCTCTCCCGCCCCTGCGCTGCCTTCGGCCCGAGCCGGGGCCGATTGGCGACGCACCCAGCTGGGCCGACTGTTGGGGCAGGCCATGCGCCGCTTTGACGAGCGCGTCATGTACCTCATGGCCCACCAACCCGAAGTGCCGCTGGCCCTGTCCAATCTGGCCGCGCGCCAGCAAGTCAGTGCCGCGCACATCCACATCACACGCCATGTCGGGCTGGGGGGCTCGCGCCTGAGCGAGCTGGCCGACAGCGCCGGCATGAGCAAGCAGGCCATGGGCGACCTGGTGAGCCAATGCGAGGCCTGGGGGCTGGTGCAGCGCGAGGCCGACCCGCGCGACGGGCGCGCCAAGGTCATCCGCTTCACGCCGATGGGGCTCGATTGGTTGCACGCCTTCGAGCGCGCGGTGCAGCAGGCCGAGGCCGAATGCCGCGAACAGGTGGGCCCCGAGGTCGCCACCGTCTTGCGACTGGGGCTGGAGATCTACGCCGGCGAGGCCGAATGAGGGCGGCTTGATGGCCCGTCAGACCGTGGCCTGAGTTGAAACCCCGACATCAAACGCCCGGAATGGCGTTAGCATCTGAGGCAAAGAGCCCCAAGGAGACCCCATGCGCATACTCATCGCGGAAGATGATCAGGTGTTGGCCGACGGATTATTGCGAACGCTGCGCGCCTCCGGTGCGGCGGTCGATCATGTGGCCTCCGGCACCGAAGCCGACGCCGCCCTGATGACCACCGACGAATTTGACTTGCTCATCCTCGACCTGGGCTTGCCCAAGATGCATGGCCTCGATGTGCTCAAGCGTTTGCGCGCAAGAGGCAGCGCCGTGCCCGTGCTCATTCTCACCGCCGCCGACGGTGTGGAAGAGCGTGTCAAAGGGCTCGATTACGGGGCCGACGACTACATGGCCAAACCCTTCAGCCTGCAAGAGCTCGAAGCCCGGGTGCGGGCCCTGACACGCCGGGGCATGGGCGGCACCAGTTCGGCCATCAAACACGGCCCGCTGGTCTACGACCAGGCCGGTCGGGTGGCCACCATCGACGGCAAGATGGTCGAGCTCTCCGCCCGCGAGCTCGGGTTGTTGGAGGTGCTGTTGCAACGCGCTGGCCGGCTGGTCAGCAAAGACCAGTTGGTCGAGCGCCTGTGCGAGTGGGGCGAAGAGGTCAGCAACAATGCCATCGAGGTCTATATCCATCGGCTGCGCAAGAAAATTGAAAAGGGCCCCATCCGCATCGCCACCGTCCGTGGCTTGGGCTATTGCCTGGAAAAAATCCCCAATTGAAGTTGTTTCGGCGTGAGCAGCGTTCCCTGTTCGGTGAGATCCTGGACTGGATGCTCACGCCTTTGTTGCTCCTGTGGCCCATCAGCCTGGTGCTGACCTGGCTGGTGGCCGAGGGCATCGCTGGCCGGCCATTTGATCGGGCCCTCGAATACAACGTTCAGGCCCTGGCCCAACTGGTGCGCTCCGACGGCGTGCGCGTCGATTTTTATTTGCCCGCCCCCGCGCGCGAGATTTTGCGCGCCGACGACATCGACCTCATTTACTACCAGGTGCTGGGGGCGCGCGGCGAGTTCCTCAGTGGCGAGCGCGAATTGCCCTTGCCCAGCGAAGACGAGCCTACCTCCATCGGCATCGTCATGTTGCGCAACGACGAGGTGCGCGGCACCCCGGTGCGGGTGGCCTACCTCTGGATCGACGTCGAAGCGCCCGGCTCCACCCCGGCCCTGGTGCAAGTGGCCGAAACGCTGGAAAAGCGCTCTGTGCTGGCCACCGAAATCATCAAGGGCGTCATGTTGCCCCAATTCGTCATCCTGCCCTTGGCCGTCTTGTTGGTCTGGCTGGCCCTGGCGCGTGGCATCCGGCCCCTCAACCGGCTCGAAGAGCGCATCCGGCAACGCAAGCCCGACGACCTCAGCCCGCTGGACGATCAATCGGTGCCGCTGGAGGTCGCCCCCCTGGTCACCGCCATCAACGGTCTGCTGACCCGGCTCAAAGACTCCATCGCCACACAAAAACGCTTTCTGGCCGATGCCGCCCATCAGCTCAAGACCCCCTTGGCCGGTTTGCGCATGCAGGCCGATCTGGCCCAGCGGGAAAACGCGGGCGCGCTCGAACTCAAGCAGTCCTTGCAGCTGATCGGGCGCGCCAGCATCCGCGCCACCCACACGGTCAATCAATTGCTGTCTCTGGCGCGGGCCGAGAGCGGCGGGGCCACCCTGGGGCGCCAGCCCTGCGATCTGGTCGAGTTGGCCATGGACGTTTTGCAAGACTCTTTGCCGCGCGCCATGGACAAGCGCATCGACCTCGGTTACGAAGGTGTCGAGCCCGGCAGCCCCGGGGTCAAAGTCGAAGGCAACCCCACTTTGCTCAAAGAATTGATGCGCAATCTGGTTGACAACGCCCTGAATTACACGCCCTCCCTGCCCGATCATCCGGGCGTGGTCACCGTGCGCTTATTGGCCGATCGGTTCGGGCATGTGGTGGTGTTTCAGGTCGAAGACAACGGGCCGGGCGTGCCCGACAGTGAGCGTGAGCTGGTGTTCCAGCCCTTTTATCGGGCCCTGGGGGCAGAGGCCGACGGCTCTGGCCTGGGCCTGCCCATCGTGCTCGAAATCGCCCAGCAACACCAGGCCCAGGTCACGCTCGAAGCCGCCCAGCAGGGCAAGCCTTCGCCGGGGGCCCGGTTTTCTGTGCGCTTCAATAGCCTCCCCGACGCATAAGCGGCGCTGCTTTGGCCGGGGTTGGCGGCCAGCCCCAAGCCAGGGGAGGGCACCCCATTCAGCCCGGCTTGTACATGTTCAGCGTCAGGCGCTCGCGCTCAATCACGCGCGCCACGGCGGCCTGCCCGGCCACTTTTTGCACATGGGCCCACAGGGCAGGGCGTGCCTGAGGATCGTGCCCGGCCATGCTGCCCCAGCGCGTCAGCGTCAGTGCATAGGCATCCAGCGGCCCCCAGTTCGCGCCGCACAACCAGGCCTGGCCTACGGCATGGGCGTTTTGCACACACTGTTGCAGCTCATCCAGCAGCCGCCCATATTGCCCCACGGCGTAGCGGCGCATTTCGGCTTGAACTTGCGCATCATCATGGAATTTTTGCGGCATGAAAATATGCGTGAAAGTCGGGTGTACCGTGTTGTTCATCCAGGCCAAGGTCGAAACCGCCTGGCTGCGCGCCATCGGCTCGCGCGGCAAAAAACCGCGTTGCGGGCACAGCGCATCGATGTGCAGGCACAGGGCCACGATCTGGGTCAGCGCCACGCCATGGTCGACCAGCACCGGCACCTGGCCGCGTGGGTTGATCGAGCGAAAGGGCTCGGCGTTTTGTTCGCCCTTGTGCAACTTCAGCATCACGGGCTCGAAGGCCAGGCCGCTGTCCTCCATCATGGTGTGCGGCACAAATGAGCAGGCCCCGGGGGCAAAATACAGTTGCATCATGTCGATTTCCTCATAAGTTGCAGCGCGTCCGGTCGCAATTGTTGCTCAAAGCGCTCGGGCTGATGGTCGTTCGGGGGTGCCCAACCCCAGGGTGCCAGCGCGTCTCGGGCCCAGGCGGCCCACCACACATTGGCCCCAATCAGGCACATCGCAATCCACTTCATGGTGGACCGATTGTAAGAGGGCGCACGCTGACCTCCGCACTGTCTATGCGCACCACCCCCTCTTCGGTCTTGAGCAGCAAGGCCCCTTGTTCATCCACCCCCATCCCCAGGCCCTGCAGTCCCAGGCTGGTTTGCAGGGCCCGGCCCTGCAGCAGGTCGCGCGTCGCATAGGGCATCAGCCAGGGCCGGGGGCCCCGTTGCTCAAATTCAGGCAGCATGCGCGCCAGTGGCACGGCCAATCGGGCCAGCAACTGGCCGGGGGCAGGGGGCTGCCCCCAATGATCCAGCCCGCGTGCGGCAATGGCGCCCACCTCAATGTCAGGGGTCAGGCGGTTGATGCCCACCCCCACAATCAGAAATCGCCCCTCCTCAGGCTGGGGCAGGGGCAGCGTTTCAATCAGGATGCCCCCCAGTTTGGTCGGGGCCTCTGGCGGGGCCCAATGCCAAAGGTCGTTGGGCCATTTCAAGCCCAGGCCCATGGTTTGCTCAGGGTCCAAGGCCTCGACCAGGGTCACCCCCACGGCCAGCGACAAGCCCGACCACAGGTCAGGCCGCAGCGGCAGCCCCAAAGAAAAAGTCAGCGCGCTGCCCGGCGGGGTCAGCCAGGCGCGGCCCAAACGCCCCCGCCCGGCGGTTTGCGCCTCGGCCACCAGCAACACCGGGTCGGTTTGTCCACGGCGCACCCGGCGCGACAACTCGGTGTTGGTCGAATCGATGGTCGGCAGCCACTCTATGCTGATCCCGGGGCAAATG
>JBEBAJ010000077.1:0-9474 GCA_041158965.1 Pseudomonadota bacterium
CACAAAGCGAAGTTGCTCGGGGTTTTGCCAATCCACTTGGGCGGGCTTCAGCGGCTTGCCATCGAGCGCCAGGCCGTGGCGCAACCGGGCCAATTGCGCGGGCGGGAAAACCGGGGCTATGTGTTGCGTCACCATGCCCTGCGGGCCGTGCCAATGCACCCGCACCAGATATTCCTTCTCGATGTCCGAATCCTCGCCGATCAGCTGGCGGGCCACCCGCCCGTCTTGCGTCAACACCAGCAGCCCCACCGAATCGATGTCCAGCCGACCGGCCGGCGCCAGACCGCGCAATTGCCCGGGGTTGAAGCGCACCGGCGACTTGTCACCCGACCATCGGTTGCGGGCTTGAACCAAAGTCACGGCAGGGGCGTGTCCATCCTCTGCCTGACCGCTGACATAGCCCACTGGCTTGTTCAGCAAAATCGTCACCTGTTGCTGCTGCTGCGTCTGGGCGGCACGCTCGACGGTGATGCGGTCATCCGGGCCCACTTGCATGCCCATCTGGGCCGGCTGGCCATTCACACGCACCCATCCGCGCTCAATCCAGGCATCGGCCTCGCGGCGCGAGCACAGGCCCAGCTCAGACATGCGCTTGTTCAGACGGCTGCGCCCAGTGCCTTCTTCTTCTTTCATGTCCCGAGTTTACTGAGTAAATTCAAACCGCCCGGCACCAGCCATTGTGGTCAAAGCACGGGGGTCAAAAGTTTGGGGGCAGTCCCTCATTTCAGGCCCATAAACCCGCACTCGCCACCACCACTCAGCGGGCCTGGCGCAAGGCCTCCAGGTTCAGCACCCGCAGCCCGCCGTATTCAATGCGTATGCTGCCCGCCTCCTCCAGCGCACGCAGCGCCACATTGACGCGCTGGCGCGACAAGCCCACCAGATAGGCCAGCTCTTGTTGGGTGATGCGCAGCACCTCCCCCACGCCGGGGTAAAGCACCGGGTTAAACAGCGAAGCCAGCGAGCGTGCCACCCGCACATCGGGGTTATTGATCCGATCAATCTCGCGCGCCGCGATGAATTGGCCCAGCCTTTCATTGAGCTGGTTCATGACAAAACGATTAAAGCCGATCGAGTGGTCCAGCAGCCAATGAAAACCGGCCACAGGCAAGCCGGCCACCGTGCTGGCCCTCAGCGCCTGCACGTTGTAACGGTAAGGCTCTTTTTTAATGGCCGTGCCTTCCCCAAACCAACCCCCTGAGGGCAGGCCGGTATAGGTCACGCTTTGCCCGTCCGCGCCATCGGTACTCATCTTCAGCAAACCGTCCACCACCCCAAACCAATAGGTGGGGGCCCGCCCGTAGCGGCAAACATGGTCACCGGGCTTGGCATCCCCCACCAACAAATCGGGCTCGATGCGCTCGCGCTCTGCGGGCGCCAGATGCCGCAGCCAAGGAATGCCGTCCAGCTCGCTGCGGGTGGGCGCGCGCCGTCTTTGGTGCAGTGTCAAATCAGTTGACATGGAACAAGCTTTTGTCAGACTCGGGTCAGACCAGGTTAGGGACTTCCCTAGATTGTCGTCGTAAAGACAAATTGGCGTCAAACTCAAGCCTAGTATCCATTCCCAGATTCACCAGTCAATTCGGTGACACATGGGCATTCGCCCCTGGCACTGAACCGCACTGAAGGCACATGGCATGAACTCCACATTTCCGCAACTCTTGTTCAAGCACGCCAGCGAGCGCCCCGGCGCCCCCGCCATGCGTGAAAAAGAATATGGCATTTGGCAAACCCTGACCTGGTCCGGGCTGGCCGAGATGGTCAGCCGCCTCGCCGCAGGCATGCACCAGGCTGGCTTGCAACGGGGCGAACACATCGTGGTGGTGGGTTCCAACCGCCCCCGGTTGTATGCGGGCATGCTGGCCGCCCAATCGATGGGTGCCATCCCCATCCCGCTCTACCAAGACGCCGTGGCCGCCGAATGCGTGTTCCCCATCAACAACGCCGAGGTGCGGTTTGCCGTGGTCGAAGACCAGGAGCAGGTCGACAAATTGCTCGAAATTCGCGAGCAATGCCCGCAACTGGCTCACATCTATTTCGACGACCCGCGTGGCCTGCGCAATTACGAAGCGCCTGGCCTGCTTGGGCTGGACGAGGTGATCGCCGCCGGCCAAGCCCACCTGCAGGCCAACCCCCAGCTGGTGCAGCAAGAAATTGGCAAAGCGGGCCCTGACGATGTCGCGGCCATGTTCTTTACTTCAGGCACCACCGGCAACCCCAAGGGGGTGGTGCACACCCACCGCAGCCTGTTGGACCGCGCCCAAGCCGGGGCCACGTTTGACAAACTGGCGTCCGGCGAAGACGTGCTGGCCTACCTGCCCCCTGCCTGGATCGGGCAAAACATCTTCAGTTACGCCCAGTGGTTGTGCTGCGGCTACGTGGTCAACTGCCCCGAGTCCTTCAGCACGGTGTCCATCGATCTGAAAGAAATCGGGCCGACCTATTACTTCGCGCCGCCCCGGGTGTTCGAGGGCATGCTCACCAGCGTGATGATCCGCATGGAAGACGCCGGTGCCTTCAAGCGCAAGATGTTCCACTACTTCATGAAAGTGGCGCGCCAGTACGGCCCCGACCGCATGGACGGCAAATCGCTGGGCCTGGGGGCCAGCTTGTTGTACACATTGGGCGACTGGCTGGTCTATGGCCCCTTGCGCAACAACCTGGGCATGTCGCGCGTGCGAGTGGCCTACACCGCGGGCGAGGCCATCGGCCCCGACCTGTTCACCTTTTATCGATCCATAGGGGTCAACCTCAAGCAGCTCTATGGCTCCACCGAAACCGCCGTGTTCGTCTGCCTGCAGCCCGACCACGAGGCCCGTGCCGACACCGTGGGCGTGCCCTGTCAGGGGGTTGAAATCAAAGTCGCCGACAACGGCGAAATTTTGGTCAAGTCCCCCGGCCTGCTCAAGGAATACTACAAAAACCCCGCCGCCACGGCTGAAGTGCTGACCGCCGAGGGTTGGTACCACACCAGCGATGCCGGCTTCATCGACAGCCACGGCCACCTGAAGATCATCGATCGCGTCAAAGACGTGGGCCGCATCCAGGGCGGCGTGTTCGATGGTGCCATGTTCGCGCCCAAATACGTCGAGAACAAACTCAAATTCTTCCCCCAAATCAAGGAAGTGGTGGCTTACGGCGATGGCCGTGAAAAAGTCTGCGTCATGATCAACATCGACTTTGACGCAGTGGGCAACTGGGCCGAGCGCCGCAACCTGCCCTATGCCGGATATACCGACCTGGCCGCCAAGCCCGAGGTCTACGAGCTCATCAAAGACTGCGTTGAAAAGGTCAATGCCGACCTGGCCGAAGACGAGCTGCTGGCCGGCAGCCAAATCAGCCGCTTTTTGGTCTTGCACAAAGAACTCGACGCCGACGACGGCGAACTGACCCGCACCAACAAGGTCCGGCGCGGCTTCATCGCCGACAAATACCAAGCCCTGGTCGATGCCCTCTATGCCGGCAAGACCGAGCAATTCATCGAGACCCTGGTCAAATTCGAGGATGGCCGCACTGGAAGCGTGAGCGCCACCCTGAAAATTGCCGACGCCAAGACCTTTGCGCCGGCGAGGAAAGCGGCATGAAAAAGCAAATCGGCGACGTCATCCTCGACGTCAAAAACATCAGCCTGCGTTTTGGTGGCGTCAAAGCGCTGACCGACATCTCCTTCAATGTGCGCGAGCATGAGATCCGCGCCATCATTGGCCCCAACGGCGCTGGCAAAAGCTCCATGCTCAACTGCATCAACGGTGTCTACACCCCGTCTGAAGGCACCATCACCTTCCGGGGCCAGACCTTTGACCACATGGACAGCCACCAGGTCGCCGAAATGGGCATCGCCCGCACCTTCCAGAACCTGGCCCTGTTCAAGGGCATGAGCGTGCTCGACAACATCATGACTGGCCGCAACCTGCGCATGAAGAGCAACCTCTTTTTGCAAGCGCTGCGCATCGGCCCCGCCCAAGCCGAAGAAGAGCGACACCGCGAGTTCGTCGAGCGCATCATCGACTTTTTGGAAATCCAGGCCTATCGCAAAACCCCCGTGGGCCAATTGCCCTATGGCTTGCAAAAACGCGTCGACCTGGGCCGCGCCCTGGCGCTTGAGCCCCAGGTGCTGCTGCTTGACGAGCCCATGGCGGGCATGAACGTGGAAGAAAAACAAGACATGTGCCGCTTCATTCTCGACGTGAATGACGAGTTCGGCACCACCATCGTCCTCATCGAGCACGACATGGGCGTGGTGATGGACATCTCCGATCGGGTGGTGGTGCTTGACTACGGCAAAAAGATTGGCGATGGCACCCCATCCGAAGTCCGCAGCAATGAAGAAGTGATCAGCGCCTATTTGGGCACCTCACACTGATCAAGGAAAAAAACATCATGGCATTTTTTCTGGAAACCCTGTTTGGCGGCCTGATGGCCGGCATGCTCTACTCTCTGGTGGCTTTGGGCTTTGTGCTGATCTTCAAAGCCTCGGGCGTCTTCAACTTCGCCCAGGGCGCGATGGTGCTGGTCGCCGCGCTGGCCATGGCCCGCTTTGCCGAGTGGGTGCCCGACATCCTGGGCTTTGAAAGCAAAGCCCTGGCCAATCTGATCGCTTTCATATTGGCGGCCATCTTCATGTTCCTGTTGGCCTGGCTGATTGAAAAACTGGTCTTGCGCCACCTCGTCAACCAAGAGGGCGTCACCTTGCTCATGGCCACCTTGGGCATCACCTACTTCATTGAAGGCTTTGGCCAAACCCTGTTTGGCAGCGACATCTACAAAATCGATGTGGGCATGCCCAAAGACCCGATCTTTGTGCTCGACTCTGTCTTTGAAGGCGGCGTGCTGATCAACCAGGAAGACGTGCTGGCCGCCGTGATTGCCGCGCTATTGGTGGCCGTCCTGTCCCTGTTCTTCCAAAAGACCGGCACAGGCCGCGCCCTGCGCGCCGTGGCCGACGACCATCAGGCCGCCCAATCGATCGGCATTCCGCTCAACCGCATCTGGGTCATCGTCTGGTGTGTGGCGGGCATCACTGCATTGGTCGCCGGCATCATCTGGGGCTCCAAGCTGGGCGTGCAATTCTCTTTGGCCACCGTCGCCTTGCGGGCCTTGCCCGTGATCATCCTGGGCGGCCTGACCTCGGTGCCCGGCGCCATCATCGGCGGCCTGATCATCGGCGTGGGCGAAAAACTCTCAGAGGTCTACCTTGGCCCCTTGGTGGGTGGCGGCATCGAAATCTGGTTTGCCTACATGCTGGCCCTGGTGTTCTTGCTGTTCCGCCCGCAAGGATTGTTTGGCGAAAAAATCATCGACCGCGTGTAAGGAGCAAAGCACATGTTTTACAGGGAAAACGGTCAATTCAAGACCTCTTACCGCGCCGACCAGCAGATCTTCCCCATCTCGCAAGACCGGCTGGCCATTTTGCTGGTGGTGGCCTTTGCCGCCTTCGGGGTGCCCTTGCTGGTCGATGAGTACATGTACCGCGCCATCCTGATCCCCTTCCTCATCCTTTCTTTGGCCGCCTTGGGCGTCAACATCCTGGTGGGGTATTGCGGGCAGATCTCATTGGGTTCGGGGGCTTTCATGGCGGTGGGCGCCTACATGGCCTACAACACCTACATCCGCATCGATGGCATGCCCCTCATCATCGCATTGCTCAGTGGCGGCTTCTTCGCCACCTTGGTGGGCATGATCTTTGGCATCCCCAGCTTGCGCGTGAAAGGCCTGTACCTGGCCGTGGCCACCTTGGCCGCGCAGTTTTTCTGCGACTGGGCCTTCTTGCGCATCGGCTGGTTCACCAACAACAACGCTTCCGGCTCGGTCTCCGTGGCCGATCTCTCGGTGCTGGGTTGGACCATCGATACCCCGCTTGAGAAATACATGTTCTGCCTGGGCTTTCTGGTGGTCTTTGGCGTTTTGGCCAAAAACCTGGTCCGCAGCGCCATTGGCCGCGAGTGGATGGCCATCCGCGACATGGACGTGGCGGCCGCTGTCATCGGCATCCGACCCATGTACGCCAAGCTCTCGGCCTTTGCCGTCAGCTCTTTCATCGTCGGTGTGGCCGGCGCGCTGTGGGGCTTCATCCACCTGGGCTCTTGGGAGCCAGCGGCGTTCTCCATCGACCGCTCATTCCAGTTGCTGTTCATGGTCATCATCGGCGGCATGGGCTCCATCATGGGCAGCTTCTTTGGCGCCGCCTTCATCGTCGTCTTGCCGATTTTCCTCAACCAGTTTTTGCCCGCCTTGGGCGAATTGGTGGGCTTTAGCATCTCCACCGCCACGGTCTCGCACGTCGAGTTCATGGTGTTTGGCGCACTCATCGTCTGGTTCCTCATCGTCGAGCCCCATGGCTTGGCCAAACTGTGGTCCGTGGGCAAGCAAAAGCTTCGCCTGTGGCCTTTCCCGCACTGATTTTTTTCTCAACGCTTCAATTCAAACTTAGGAGGCACCCATGAAGCTACGTCAACTCGCTCTCGCCGCATCGGTTGCGGCAGCCGGCCTGGTCAGCGCCTTGGCGCCGACCCTGGCTCAGGCTCAAGCCAAAGAGCAATTTTTCCCTGCCCTGGTATACCGGACAGGCGCTTATGCGCCCAACGGCGTGCCCTTCGCCAACGGCTACGTCGACTACCTCAAGCTGGTCAACGCCCGAGGCGGCATCAACGGCGTCAAGCTCTCTTTTGAAGAGTGCGAAACCGGTTATGCCACCGACCGTGGTGTGGAATGCTACGAGCGCCTCAAAGGCAAGAACGGCGGCGCCACCGTGTTCCAGCCCTTGTCCACCGGCATCACCTTCGCCCTGACCGAAAAAGCCCCCATCGACAAAATCCCCCTGGTGACCGCTGGCTATGGCCGCTCCGAGTCGCAAGACGGTGGTGTGTTCAAGTGGAACTTCCCCCTGGCCGGCACCTACTGGATGGCCGGTGACGTCATCGTGCAAGACATCGCCAAGAAAGAAGGCGGCGCTGACAAGCTCAAGGGCAAGCACATCGCCTTGGTCTATCACGACAGCCCCTTTGGCAAGGAAGCCATTCCCATTTTGCAAGAGCGGGCCGCCATGCACGGCTTCAAGCTCACCCTGTTGCCCGTCACCCACCCCGGCGTGGAGCAAAAGTCCACTTGGTTGCAAATTCGCCGCGACCGCCCGGACTACGTCGTGAACTGGGGCTGGGGCGTCATGAACTCCACCCTGATCAAAGAAGCCCAGGCCACTGGCTACCCGCGTGAGAAGATCTACGGCGTGTGGTGGGCCGGTGCCGAACCTGACGTCAAGGACATCGGTGAAGGTGCCAAAGGCTACAACGCCATCACCATGCAGCACGGTGCCGAACCCAACGCGCCTTTCGTGAAGGAAATTCTCGAGAAGTTGCACGCCAAAGGCCAGGGCACTGGTCCTAAGGAAGAAGTGGGCTCGGTGCTGTATGTGCGCGGTGCCATCAGCGCCATGTTGGGCGTGGAAGGCGTGCGCCGTGCGCAAGAGCGCTTTGGCAAGGGCAAAGTCATGACCGGCGAGCAGACCCGTTGGGGCCTCGAAAACCTCGACCTGACCCAGGCCAAACTCGACGCTCTGGGCTTCAAAGGCGTGATGCGCCCCATCTCCACCAGCTGCCAAGACCACGTGGGCGCCAACTGGGCCCGCATCCACACCTGGGACGGCAAACAGTGGAACTTCTCCAGCGACTGGTACCAGGCCGATGAGCAAATCATCAAGCCCATGGTGAAAGCCGCTGCCGACAAGTACGCGGCCGAGAAGAAGATTCAACGCCGTACCGCTCAAGACTGCCAGTCTTGATCCCCCATTCCCCTTGGCCGCCCGGCCAAGGGGTGTCCTGTCCCGTGACAGCGGGGCAGGGCCTTTGGTTGTGGGAACTGCCCAGACCCAAAGGTCACACCGAACACGAGAGCATACACATGAGCAAACCGATTGTTTTGAACGTCAATGGCATTGAAGTCATCTACAACCACGTCATCCTGGTGCTCAAAGGGGTCTCCTTGCAAGTGCCGGAGGAGGGCATCGTCGCCATTCTGGGCGGTAACGGCGCTGGCAAAACCACCACCCTGCGGGCGGTCTCCAACCTGCTCAAAGGCGAGCGCGGCGAGGTCACCAAAGGCAGCATCGAATTGCGTGGCGAGCGCATTGAAAACCTCTCCCCGGCTGACCTGGTGCAACGCGGCGTGGTCCAGGTGATGGAAGGCCGCCACTGCTTCGCCCACCTGACCATAGAAGAAAACCTGCTCACAGGCAGCTACACCCGCAAAGACAAGGGCGAAATCGCCGCCAACCTGGAAAAGGTCTACAACTACTTCCCCCGCCTGAAAACCCGCCGCACCTCACAGGCTGCCTACACCTCTGGCGGTGAGCAACAAATGTGCGCCATAGGCCGTGCCCTCATGGCCAACCCCAGCATGGTGTTGCTCGATGAGCCCTCCATGGGCCTGGCCCCGCAGATCGTCGAAGAGGTCTTTGAGATCGTCAAAGACCTCAACCAAAAAGAGAAAGTCACCTTCTTGCTGGCCGAACAAAACACCAATATGGCCCTCAAGTACGCCGACTATGGCTACATCATGGAGTCAGGCCGCATCGTCATGGACGGCGCAGCCAGCGACTTGCGCAACAACGAAGACGTCAAAGAGTTTTACCTCGGTGTGGGGGGCGGCGAACGCAAGAGCTTTAAAGACGTCAAGAGCTACAAGCGCCGCAAGCGCTGGCTGGCCTGATGCGGTCATCCCCTGCAAGCCCCTTCATCAGACCCTCTTTCCCGTTCACTGCCATGACCGCCCACCTCGACGCCCTTGAGACCCGCGCCCCTGCCCAACGTGAAGCCGACCAAATGGCGGCGCTGCCCCAACAAATCGCCCATGCGCAGCAGCACACGGCGGCATACGCCCGCATCCTCCAGGGGGTTGACGCCACAAAGGTCATAAGCCGGGCCGAATTGGCCCGCTTGCCCGTCACCCGCAAACACGAACTGCTCGAACTGCAAAAAGCGGCGCGCCCTGCTGAATCGTTCGGCGGCTTCTCGGCGCTGGTGCGCGGCCCCAAAATGGCACGCATCTTTGCCTCGCCCGGCCCCATCTATGAGCCTGACGGCAACCGCCCCGACTACTGGCGCAGCGCCCGTGCCATGGCCGCCGCCGGATTTGTGTCGGGCGAGCTGATCCACAACAGCTTCAGCTACCACATGACCCCCGGTGCCTTCATCATGGAGTCGGGTGCCATGGCCTTGGGCTGCACCGTGTTCCCCGCCGGGACCGGCCAAACCGAACAGCAGCTCGCCGCCATTGCCGACTTGCGCCCCGATGGATATGCCGGCACCCCCAGCTTTTTACGCATCCTGGTCGAAAAGGCCCAGGAAACCGGTGCCGACATCGCCAGCCTCAAGAAAGCCTTGGTCAGTGGCGAAGCCTTCCCCCCCAGCCTGCGCGACTGGCTGGCCGAGCGCGGCATCACCGCCTACCAGTGCTACGCCACCGCCGACCTGGGCCTGG
>JBEBAJ010000078.1:0-11995 GCA_041158965.1 Pseudomonadota bacterium
CTCGAAAATTTGCCCATCGTGCGTGTAGTGGTCACTCACATGCACCCCGACCACATCGGCCTCGCGCACTGGCTGTGCCAGCGCTGGCAAGCCCCCTTATGGATCAGCGCCACCGACTACACCCATGCCCGCATGGGCTCCGGCGCCATCCGTGGCTTTGGCGGTGAAGCCGCTGCCGCCTTTTATGCCCAGCACGGCATGACACACCCCGAACACCTGGCCCACATCCGTGACCGTGGCCAGTACTATGGCCGCATGGTCCCCGAAGTCCCCCCCAGCTACCGCCGCCTGCTCGACGGCATGGCGCTCGAAATCGGTGGCCACCGCTGGCGCTGCATCAGCGGCCATGGGCATGCCCCCGAACACATGGCCCTCTACGACGCCGGGCGCGAAATCCTCATCAGCGGCGACATGGTTTTGCCCCGCATCAGCACCAACGTGGCCGTCTACGAATCAGAACCCGAAGGTGACCCGCTCGCCCTCTTCCTGGATTCCATCCGCCGCTTCCTCCAACTACCCGCCCAAACCCGGGTACTGCCATCACACGGCGAACCCTTTATCGGCTTACACACCCGCGTGGCCCAGCTCATCGCCCACCACGACGAGCGCCTCCAAGAGCTCTTGCAAGCCTGCGCCTGCGGCCTCAGCGCCTACGAAACCCTCCCCGTGCTCTTCCGTCGCGAACTAGACCCACTGCAAACCACCTTTGCCATGGGCGAAGCCATTGCCCACCTCAACCACCTCTGGCACCAGGGGCTGTTGCAACGCAGCGTGGGCGCGCACGGCGAGTGGCGGTTTCGGCCCGCCTGAACCCACTGCATCCCTGCGCCAGCAGTGCTTCAGTTGAAACACCTCAGACACACTGGCGTCATCCAGCACACGCAAAATCCAGACTTAGGGAAGCTTTGCAAAACTCGCTGCGTGCAAGTTTCGCCCAAAATCGGGATGCCATGCAAGGCGGATTTCGAAGCAGATATCGGGATATCTCTGCAAGAAATCCAACGATTTGGGACGAAACGACGCATGGGGTTTTGCAGAGCTTCCCTAGTTCTGCGTTCATGGACCCTGGAAGATTGATTCCCCCAAAGATGTTTTAAAGTAACACTTTTTGCAATCAGACCAAAAAAAGACTATATTTGGTCATCCATTGCCACAGATCTGCATCATGCGCTACTCCACTCAAGTCAAACCCATCAGCTACCTCAAAGCCAACGCGGCCGAGGTGCTGGTGCACCTTGCGCAAGAGCGCGAACCTATGGTCATCACTCAAAACGGTGAAGCCAAAGCCGTACTTCAAGACATCGCCACTTACGAAGAAACGCAAGAAACACTGGCGATGCTCAAAATCCTTGCCTTGGGCCACCAGCAAATGGCTGCTGGTCAGGTCAAGCCTGTGGCCGACGTCGTCACCAGGCTCCGCGCCAAACGGGGCGCAGCCTGATGGCCCGCCATCCAGCCAAGTATGAAGTCCTGATCACCGATGGCGCAGAACAGGACTTTGAGTCCATCTACAACCACATTGCCGAATTCGATTCTCTCGCCAACGCCAACCACGTCTTGGATTCACTCATGGACGTGGTTGAAAAACTGGCCCGCTTCCCTGAGCGCGGCAGCTATCCGAAAGAGTTGTCCCACTTCGGCATCAAGGAATACCGTCAGACCTTCTTTCAACCATATCGGGTCATCTACCGGGTGGCTGGCAAACAAGTCATCATTCATCTCATCGCAGACGGGCGTCGCAGCATGCAAACCCTGCTGGCTCGCCGCTTATTGGGTCACTAAACCGCGGCATCCACAGGCCCAAATCGCCTGGCCAGCATCTCACCCGGCCTGCCCAAGTACTCAAGCAACGCCGACGCCGGCAAGTCCCGCTCAAAGCGCATCAAACTTGGCCGCCATCGTGGGGTTGTCTTTGGTCAATTTCTTGATCGTCAAGTCTTCTGCCTTGTCGTTGGCCAATCGCAAATTATTGGCCGACTTGTACAACGCATCCTTGGTTTTCTCCAAGTCTTTGATCGCCTCATCAATGCGTTTGACCGCTTCTTCAAACCCCTCAGACGCCAAGCGCCAGTTGCGCCCGAAAGCCGTCTTGAAGTCCTCCAGTTGGGTTTCAAAGCGGGTGATATCCACCTGCTGCGCCTTCACCAAAGACAACTCCGCCTTGTACTCCAGTGATTTCATGGCCGCATTGCGCAGCAATGTGATCATCGGAATAAAAAACTGCGGGCGCACCACATACATCTTGGGGTAGCGGTGGAACACATCGACAATGCCAGCGTTATACAAATCATTGTCCGGCTCCAGCAAAGAAACCAGCACCGCATACTCGCACCCCTTCTCCCTGCGATCACGGTCCAGTTCTTTTAAAAAATCCTCATTCTTTTTCTTGGTGGCGGTGGCATCGCTCTCGTTTTTCATCTCGAACATGATCGAGACAATTTCTGTCCCTTGGGCATCCATGTCCCTAAAAATGTAATCGCCCTTGCTGCCACTGCTGGCATCATTGTCTTTCTCAAAATAGGCGTGCGGGAAAGCCGTCGACCTGATCCGGTTGAATTCAATTTCGCAGTGCTGCTCCAGCGTCTCACCCACCATCTTGGTCGAGAGCTTGGCCTTCAAATCGCGCATCCGCTCTATCGCCTGATCCCTGTCCTCCAACTGCGCCTTATGAATCGCCTTGAGCGAGCTCTCCGACAACTCCTTCTCCAGGGCCACACGCTGCAAATCGTTCTTCAGCGCATCGCGCTCCCGCTCAACCTGGCTCAATGCCTCGGTCACGGCCAGCTGTCTGGCCAACTCAGCCGATTCCAGCCTGGCTTTCAAAGCCAAGATCTCCTGGTCTTTGTGCGTCGCCGCCGTTTGCAATTGATTCGCGGCTTCGGCCTGCGCCAACCTCAGGGCCGCCTGCTTGTCTTTCTCGGCCAACTCCAATCGCTCATGCAACTGTTGCTCAAACGCGCTGTCGCGCACTTGTTGAAGGATGTTGGCATAGCCCGCCTCATCCACTTGAAAGGCTTTATGGCAATGGGGGCAAATGATGTCTTGCATTGGGTTCTCGCTTCCTAAAGGGGTTTCATTCTTTGCGTTGGCTGGCACGCCATGCGGCCTGCCACATTTTTAAGGAAGCCCTGCAATACCCCATGCGTCGTTTCAACCGGGATTTGCAGAGCTTTCCTAGAACTTTTCATTGGTAAGAGTTGTAAACCCTCAAAGCCTTCGCCATCGCCTTTTGCACGCTTTGGCGCAATGATTGTGGCGCCAGCACTTCCACCTCAGGGCCGTGCCGCAACACATCGCCCAACAACTCACGCTCATCGCTATAGGGCACCTTCAAAACGTAGCTGCCATCCTTCTCATACTGGGCCTGCTGCTCGGGGTGCCATTGCTCGCGCTCCACCCAGCGCGCCCGCTGCGGGGTAAACCGCAGCTGCGCCCAACTCACCTCTTGCCCGCTAAAAATCCCATAGCCTTTATTCACCTGTGCCTCAATCTCCTCTTGCGGCATCTCTTTGGCCGCCTCATCCAGCACCCGGCAGTCCTTGATCGCATCAATCGAAAAATTGCGCAATGCATGGCGCAAATGACACCACGCATCCACATACCAGTTGTCCCTGTAATGCACCAACTGTTGCGGCGAAATCGTCCGCCTGACCGTCTCCCCGGTTTGGCGGTTGAAGTGATCGATGGTCAGCTGCTTGCGGGACAAAGTGGCCTGCGCCACCGCCTGAAAGGGCTTCAAATGCAGCTTGCGTTTGCCCGCATGCACCAGTTTCACCCTTTGGGCCACCACGCTCGCCTCGGCCCCTTGGGTCGCCAATATCTCCCTCAATCGGTTTTGCAAGGGCTTCAACTTGGGTGCAAGCACACCCGGCTCCAGTTGCACAATCATGTGCTCTATGGTCAACAAGGCCAAAATTTCTTCCTGGTTGAACCACAAACCCGGCAACTCGGTGCGGTTCTCCTCCCGCTCCAGGCGGTACCCTCCCATGTCACGGTCAAAAATCACCGGCATATTGCAACGGTCACGCAACACCGTCAAATCACGCTTCAGCGTGGCCAGCGAGATCTCCAATTTCTGCAACAAATCAGACTTGGGAATCGCCCGACGGTGCGACAACAATTGGCGATACTGCATCAATCGCTCAAATTCCTTCATGAACTACTCCCCCCGGTGCTCAACACTGAGCCGCCCTTTCATTGTGGGCTCATCAAAGGCCGCTTCATGAGCCCCCGCCTTGATCATTTATACAGTATCTTGAGCCTTATGCCCTTTTGTCCACTGGCCCTTCCATCCATGCCCATCCAGGCTCACCCCTTGAGCCTATGATGGGTTGAAATCCCGTCTCCTTCCGTCCGACTGGCTTCAACGCTTTATCCATGAAGTTCCTCTCCGCCCTATTCATTCATTTATATGTTGTGTTTGGCCTCCAGGCCGCCCATGCGCAATTCCAACCCTCCTACGCCACCGAGCGCTGGATCGAGCACATCCATGTCGCCAAAAATTTCAGCGAGCGCCGCCGCTTGGAAGTTGACCTGAAAGTCTTGACCGAGCAAGGCATCGAGCGCATCGCCGAACAAGCCTTGTCCTTCAACCCCAAACACGAGAGCTTGCGCATCCTTGCGGCCCATACCGTGCAAGCCGATGGCACGATAGAGCGGGTCAAGCCCGATCGCATCCGCATCCAAGACGACGCCGACGACACCGAAAACGGCATCTACGGCGAAAACAAAGTCAAACTCATCATCTTCCCGCAAGTCAAAGTCGGCAGCCGACTCCACTACCTGGCCGAGTGGAAGCGCCACACCCCTGAATTCCCTGGCCACTTTGCCTACCGCATCGCCTTTGCCCCCTCAATGATCGTCCATCAGGCCCAAATCACCCTCAGCCACGACGCCTCATTGCCCATCCGGGTCACATCCATAGGAATGGCGCAAGCACAAATCCCGGCACCCAAAGGCGAGGTTCGGTACCAGTTCAAGTACCAACAACCGCAGGCTTATCCCGCCGAGCCCAATATGCTGAGCGCTTACGACTTCGCACCCCGCGTCTACGCCTCCAGCTTCGGCTCCTGGGCCGAAGTCGCACGCGCCTATCACGACCGGGCCCGCCCCAAGGCCGAGCCCGATCGCCCCATCAAAACCTTGTCTCAACACATCGTCGAAGGCGCCCCATCAGACTTCGAGCGGGCCCGGCGCATCTACCTCTGGATCAACCGCAACATCCGCTACCTCGGCGTGTTCTCCGCCTCAGGCGGCTATGTCCCCGTCCCGGCCGCCCAAGTGCTCAAAGACCGTTATGGCGACTGCAAAGGGCACGCCACCTTGTTCGAGGCCATGCTCCGATCCGTCGGCATCGAAAGCTCGCAAGTGCTCATCAACACTCAGACTTCGTACCAATGGCCCGAACTGCCCATCTACGGCGCCTTTGACCACGTCATCACCTACATCCCCAGCCTCAGGATGTACCTCGACGCCACCTCCCGCTTTGTGCGATTCGGCGCCCTGCCCTCCGGCCTGGAAGGCAAACCCGTGTTACACACCGCCACTGGCGAGGTCTCCCGCACCAGCCCAACGGCCCCTAATGACGATCAAACCAGCGTTCGCACTCAATTGCGCCTGCTCCCCGATGGCCGGGTGCTCGGGCAAAGCCAAAGCACCCAAACCGGGTATTACGAGCAAGCTTCGCGCAACTTGATTTTCAAAAGACAACACCGGCCCAAAGATCGCGTGGTGCAAGAGATCCTCAGTCAAAACAAAGAAACCGGTCGCGGCTCGCTCAAACACCCTGACCCGAACGACCTCGATGCCTCTTGGGCCATCGAGGCCGAGTTTGAGCTCGATCCGGTCATCAATATGCAAGGCCTCACCGCCTTGCAAATCCCCGTGGGCCTCACCCCCGGTCGCTTCCAGATCTTGGCCCAAGTCAAAGCCGAGAGCCAACGCAGGTTACCCAAGGACTGCGGTTCGTACACCCACCAAGAGCGCATCGCCATCGAATTCCCCGCAGAGGCCAAACTCGTCCGTCTGCCCACCCCCAGGGCCCACTCATCACCCTCACTCACCTATCAGTCGAGCTACGAACGCGAAGGCCACCAAATCATCCTCACCCGCTACTTTCAGGCCCACCGCCCCAACCTGGTTTGCGGCGCCGAAGATGACCAGGACTTTGAGGCCTTCTCCCGCGTCATCCGCCAAGACCTGCGCCAGCAACTGTTTTTTGAAATGCCCGAATCTAGCGCCGCCCGCTGACCTCCAGGTACCAGTGCGGCACACTAACCATGCGCCTCACCGCTTAAATCCTTCAGCCATTGCGGCGGCGGCGGCCAGTGGTCCTTGATCCACTGCATCGCTTCCTCATGCCCTTGGGCGGCAGCGGCACTCATCCAGCGCCGCACCTGCGGCCCCTCTTGCTGCTCATTCATCGACAACAGCAATTGCGCCAACTCATACTGGCCGCTGGCATGGTTTTGCTCGGCCGCCTTCTGCAGCCATTTCCTCGCCAAGTGCTTGCTCTTGGCCACCCCAGTGCCGCTGCGGAACATAAACCCCAAAAACACCTGGGCATCCCCCAGCCCCCGGTCCGCTGCCCCCTTGATCCACTTCACCCCCTCGGGCACATCCCTCGCAATGCCTTCCCCCCAAAAGTGGTTCATCCCCACTTGCAGCGCCGCCTTCAAAGACCCCAACTCAGCCGCCTGCCTGTAGCACAAGTGCGCCTGGTACAAGTCCTTCTCCGTGCCATCCCCCCGCTCCCAAGCCACCCCCTGCAAAAACAAAGCCTCCGGGTCCTCCTGCAAGCTCGCCAAGTGCAGCAAATTGAACGCCCGCTTCTTGTCCTGCGCCACCACCTCGCCCCGCATGCAGGCAATGGCCACACTGACTTGCCCCGCCGGGTCACCCAACTCCGCCGCTTTCTGGCTCCATTCATAAGCAGCCTGCCCATTGGCCTTGCATCCCTGGCCCAAGCGCAGCACATCCGCCAGCAAATTCATGCACTGGGCCTGCCCCAGCGCCGCCCCATGGCGCAACCACTGCACCGCCTCCTTCAATTGTTGAGGGCGTTTGCCTTGGCACAGCAACTGCCTCGACAACTCATACACAAAAAAGCCTTCCCCCAACATCGCACTTCGGCGCATCTGGCTGATCGCCTCCCTCGGGTTGCGCTGTATCAGCATCCGCCCATACATGCCACAACCAAACGCATGGCCCAACTGGGCCGCCTCTGCCGCCCAATGCAAGGCCAATGACTCAGACGCCGCCACCCCATGGTGCCCATGCCGGTGCAAAAACGCCAGCTGGATGCACGCCTCCGACACATGCGCCTCAGCCGCCTGGTACAAGGCCTTCAGCGCTCCTGCGGCATCCTGCTCAATCACCCGGTCCGCCCAATAAAGCAATGCCGTCGGCTCCCCCAACGCTTTGCCCTCATTCAGGTGCTCTGAGGCCTCATCCGGGAAACACTGGGCCCAATGGGCATGGGCCATGGCATCCCCCAGCCCCAAGGCTTGCGTCAGCCATCCCTTGGCACTCTCTGGCTGCTCTTCATGGGTCAACCGCGCCAGGCTGATCATGCAGCCGCTGTGACCATGCTGCGCACCCAATTCAAACCATTGCATCGCCTGCGCCAGGTCCACCTGCGTGCCGATCCCCAGCCGACACCAACGCCCCAAGTGGAACATCGCCCATGCATCATCCTCCAACGCCAGATCCAACATGTACTGCCTGGCCTGCGGCCAAAGCGCAGGCGCTTTGCGCTGGTAACGATCCCGCTCCGCCAATTGCAACAGCCGCCACTGCGGCCCTTGACGGTTGTAAATATGCTGAACCAGGTTCAACCGATCTTGGGCACAACGGGTGTCGGCCAATATATTTATTAAAGCCGCGTCAAATTGGCCATACGCTTCATTCATCTCATACCTCCTCCCAATCACCCAACGGCGTCATTTCTATCTTGTCTTTCGGGCATAAGGGCGGGCCGTACGCCAAAAACTTCCTATACATCGGCACCTGGTATCCACACTTGGCACACCTCGCTCTCGGGCGTGGGCGCGACACCACACGCCGATGCGACACCTTCAACGGCCCATGCGGGTAGGGGCCCAACTCCCGGGCCAGCTGCGCCAGCTTTTGACGCAACTCCGGCCCAGCGCCCGCACTGCGCATCGGCCCTTTCATCCCCAAGCTCAGCGCCACCCTCTTGAACTCCGCCCCATGCTTGTGTTCACAATCATCCACCGCATGAACCAACTCATGAACCAGCGTATCCAGCACCTCCACCGGTTCATGCAACACCGGAGAGATGAAAATCTGGTTCACCCCATCGCTGCTGCTCTTTTGTGACCAGCACTGCCCCACATGGTGACTGCGGGTGCCCGTGCTCGCAAACCCGCAAGACACTTGAATCCGGGCAGGTATCACATGGCCCTTTTGCAAAAAAAGCGGGCGCAACAAATCCACAGCCGCCAGCAGCCAACCTTCTCTATACAAATGTTTCGACATACCACCTCACCACTGTCAAAACACCAGTGTGGGCTGGCGCAGGCCTAAGGCATGAGCCTCCTGCGCAGGACATCTATACAGTCATCAAAAAGGCCCAATAAACGGCCTCAAACCCCCATAAAAACCTCGCGCCGCTGCTCTCCCTCAGCGCAAACAGGCCTCAAACAACTCGGCGCCTTTTTCGGCGATTGCCACCGTCGCGGCATTCGTATTGCCCGACACCACAGATGGCATCACAGAAGCATCCATCACCCACAGCCCCTCCACGCCCCTCACCCGCAGCTGCGGGTCCACCACCGACGCCTCGTCTGTCCCCATCCGGCAAGTCGAGGTCGGGTGGTACACCGTGTCACCCGCCTCGCGGCAATACGCCAGCCACTGCTCATCACTGGCCACGCTAGGACCGGGTTTGAGCTCCTCGGCCACATGCCCGCTGAATGGGGGCGTCTGCACCAAACGGCGCAGCATCTTCAGCGCATCCACCATGGTGCGCCGGTCGCCCTCCGTATCCAGATAGTTGTACTGAATCATCGGCGCGGCCAAGGGGTCTGCGCTGCGTATCTTCACCCACCCCCTCGACTCGGCCTGCAATTGCGACACCGAGCAGGTAAAGCCCGAATGCCGATCCAAAACCCCCCCTCGCTTGGCCAGCGAGAAATTAATGAAATAAAACTGCGCATCCGGGCGCGTCAACTCTGGCCGCGTTTTCACAAAAGCCGCCGCATACCCTGCGCTGATCGCCAAAGGCCCCCTGCGCTGCAAAGCCCAACGCAAGCCCATCCCCAACCGCCCCCACCAATGCGCCATATCGTCATTCACCGTCACCGGCAAGCGGCTTCGAAAAAATTGGCGCACATAAAAATGGTCTTGTAAATTCGCCCCCACCTCAGGCAAGTGGTGCAACACCTCTATGCCATGCGCACGCAACACCTCGGCAGGCCCCACGCCCGACAGTTGCAACAACTGCGGCGAGTTGAACGCCCCTCCCGCCAAAATCACCTGCCCCGCCCGCAACTCATGGCGCTGCCCATTTTGCAAATACTCCACCCCCACCGCACGCTTGCCCTCCCACAAAATGCGGGTCGCATGGGCATGCACCTCCACCCTAAAGTTCGGCCTCCCCCGCGCCCGCTTCAAATAACCCACTGCGGTGCTGATGCGTCTGCCATGCCGCGTATTCGCCTGATAGTAACCGGCCCCCTCTTGCGTGGCCCCGTTAAAGTCATCGTTGCGTGGCACCCCGATCGCCTGGGCCGATGCAATAAAGTCATCGCACAAACGGTGTCGATCGGGCAAATCCGACACCGCCAGAGGCCCCCCCACCCCGTGCCACTCATTGGCCCCCCGGCTCTGGTCCTCCGCCTTGATGAAACTGGGCAACAAATCGGCATAACCCCAACCGGGGATGTTCCACAAATCAAAATCTTGCGCATGGCCACGCACATACACCAAACCATTGATCGATGACGACCCCCCCAGCACCTTGCCCCGCGGCGTAAAAATCCGCCGGCCATTGCAATGCGGTTCCGGCTCCGACTCATAGGCCCAATTCAGCGTCGGGTGATTGAACAGCTTGCCATAACCCATCGGAATATGGATCCACGGGTTCGTGTCACGCCCACCGGCCTCCAGCAACACCACCTGACGGCGGCCCGACTCACTCAAGCGGTCGGCCAACACACAACCGGCTGAACCGGCCCCAACAATGATCACATCCGTTTGTGGCATGGCCTCACTCTCACGGCAACTTCCCGCCTCAACCCTTGGGGCGCTGCACCCCAGACAAACGCTCCATCACCGCGCACACCGCCGCCGTGTCATAGGTGCTCATCCCCTGGGCCATGGCCGCCGAGTGAATGCTAGAGGCCACCGCAAACAAACATCGTGGCAAACGTCGCCGACACATTCTCCTGATAATTGTTCTGCACCATCATCGGGCCCCGCACCTCAAAAATGCGCGAAGTGGCCGCACTGCCGCACAACACCTCATAAATCGTCTCGGGCGCCATCCCCGCCTTCATCCCCAGGGCCATCGCCTCGGCGGTCGACACGTTATGAATCGCCACCAGCAAGTTCGCCACATACTTCATCCGGCTGCCATTGCCAAACTCACCCAAAAAGTGCGATATGCGCCCCATCGCATGCAAGGCCGGCTTCAGGCCTTCATACGCATCGCGATCCCCACTGGCAAAAAACACCAAATCCCCTTTGGCGGCTTGCGCACCCGTCCCACTCACCGGGCAATCCAGCAGCCTGATGCCTCGCTCCGACAGCGCCTGGTGTGCCGCCAGCTTGTCATCCAGCCCCAAAGTGCAGGTGTCTGCCACCACCGTGCCTTGGCGCGCCTCAATCAGGCCCTTGGGCCCCGTCATCACCGCATGAAAAGCCGCCGGGGTCGGCAAAGAAGTGATCACCCCCTGGCACTGCTCACTCACCGCCACGGGTGAATCTGCCCCGAGCAAGCCCTCTGCCTCCAGCGCACGTTGTCGCTGTGCATTCGCGTCATGGCCAACCACCGTATAGCCTTTGCGCATCATATTGCGCGCATACGCCGAGCCCATGATCCCCAAACCCACCACCCCTATGGTTGCACTCATCACTCGCCTGCCTTTCTCACATCAAATTGCCGACATCTGACCGTCCGCATCATTCGTCCACCATCTTGCGCACACACTGCATCACCGGGCTGTCCATGCGCCTGAACTGACTCAATATGCTGAAATGATCCTCTTTGGGCAGGGCCTGCGTTGTCACAACCACCTTCGCCCCCCACGCCGCTTCCAACAAGGCGTTCTGGCGTAAAAACTCCGGGCTCTCCAACGCGCCCGCCAGACAATACATCGCACCTTTGGCAGGGCGTGGCATCCAGGCCGGGCTGCAGCGCACGGCCTCGGCCGGCGTGAGCTTCAGGTCAGCTTGCACAAAGGCCGCCCGTCGCACGCTATCGAGCTCATGCACCCCCGAAATTGACATGGCCGACTTCACCAAATCATCGGGCAAATCACTGGCCACCTGCCTCCAGCGGGCCAACATCATCATGGCCGCCAGATGCCCACCCGCCGAATGCCCCACCACATGAATCCGGTTCGGATCCCCGCCCAACTCCCGGGCATGGCGCCACACCCAGGCCAGCGCCCTGACCATCTGGCGACAAATCTCACTCACACTCACCTGCGGCGCCAGGTCATAGTTGACCACCACCGGCAAAGCGCCCGCGTCTATCAGCGCAGGCGCCACAAAACTATGGTCCGATTTATCCAAAGATCGCCAGTAACCCCCGTGGATGAACACCACCATCGGGGCATCAGGCCTGCTGGCCCGAAACACATCCAGCTTCTGCCCATCGGTCGGGCCGTAAGCCACATCCAAGCGCCCCAGCAAATGCAAGCGCGAAATGGCCGACCAATCGGCCCAGTTTTTCAAATGCGTCTGGCAGTCAGGCACCCGCGCCCGGTTGTTGTACTGCTCGTTGTACCAGTCAGGGCTGTGTGTAGTC
>JBEBAJ010000079.1:0-9460 GCA_041158965.1 Pseudomonadota bacterium
ACAGCCAAAACCACCTCATTCGGCGCATCAGCCCCAAGAACTGATCGCCTGCACGGCGGGCCCTGGCCTCTGCCGTGGTCGGTTCACAGGCATCAGGCATCAGGCAGTCTAAAATCCATTTCTGACGCTTTTTTCCACCTACAGGACTCACCATGGCTCTCGTCTCGATGCGTGAACTGCTCGATCATGCGGCAGAACACACCTACGGCATACCCGCCTTCAATGTCAACAACCTTGAACAGGTGCAAGCCGTCATGGCGGCCGCCGACGAAGTGGGTGCCCCGGTCATCTTGCAGGCCAGCGCCGGTGCCCGCAAATACGCGGGCGAGCCCTTCATCAAGCACCTGATCCAGGCCGCGACAGAGGCTTATCCCCACATCCCCTTGGTCATGCACCAAGACCACGGCACCAGTCCCAAGGTCTGTCAGGGTGCCATCGGCCTGGGCTTTGGCTCGGTCATGATGGACGGCTCCCTGATGGAAGACGGCAAAACCCCGGCCAGCTTTGACTACAACATCGAAGTCACCCGTCAGGTGGTGCAGATGGCGCATCAGGTCGGCGTCACGGTCGAGGGCGAATTGGGCTGCCTGGGCTCGCTCGAAACCGGCGAGGCGGGCGAAGAAGACGGCATCGGCGCAGTGGGCAAACTCGACCACAGCCAAATGCTGACCGACCCCGAAGAGGCCGCCCAGTTTGTGAAGGCCACCCAGCTCGACGCATTGGCCATTGCCATCGGCACCAGCCACGGCGCTTACAAATTCACCCGCAAGCCCACCGGCGATATTTTGGCCATCAGCCGGGTCAAGGAAATCCACGCCCGCATCCCCAACACCCATCTGGTCATGCACGGCTCGTCCAGTGTGCCCCAAGACCTCCTGGCCATCATCAACCAGTATGGCGGCAAGATGAAAGAAACCTATGGCGTGCCGGTCGAAGAGATCCAGCACGCCATCCAATTCGGCGTGCGCAAAATCAACATCGACACCGACATACGCCTGGCCATGACCGGCGCGGTGCGACAGTTTCAGGCCCAAAACCCCGACAAATTTGACATGCGCGAGTGGATGAAACCGGCGCGCGAAGCCGCCAAGGCCATTTGCAAACAACGCTACCTTGAGTTCGGTTGCGAAGGTCAGGCCGCCAAAATCAAAGGCCTGGGCCTGAGCGTCATGGCCCGCCGTTATGCCCAGGGTGAGCTGGCCCAGGTGGTCCGTTGAGTTTGCACACCTCCCAACTGCACTCCCTGCCGCTGCTGGCCCGTGGCAAGGTGCGCGACAACTACGCCGTGGGCTCAGACCTGATCCTCATGGTGGCCTCCGATCGCATCAGCGCCTATGACGTGATCATGGGCGAGCCCATCCCCGGCAAAGGCGAATTGCTCACCCGCATGGCCCTCTACTGGTTTGAGCGTCTGGGCCCCCAAGGGCTCAATATTTGCCCCATCCACCTCACCGGGCGGGTGCCCGAGTCGGTGGTGGCCCCCGACGAGGTGGCCCAGGTGCAAGGCCGCTCCATGCTGGTCAAGCGCTTGAAGCCCATTGCCGTTGAAGCCGTGGTGCGCGGCTATCTGGCGGGCAGCGGCTGGCAAGAATACCAACAGACCCGCTCCGTGTGTGGCGTGCCCTTGCCTGAGGGCCTGCACAACGCCAGCCAGTTGCCCCAGCCCATCTTCACCCCGGCGGCCAAAGCCGCCATGGGCGAGCACGACGAAAACATTTCATTCCAGCGGGTGGTCGAGATGATCGGCCCCGACCTGGCCGCTCGCATCCGCGACATCAGCATCCGTCTGTATGTGGCGGCGCGCGACATCGCGCTGGAGAAGGGCATCATCATCGCCGACACCAAGTTCGAATTTGGCCTCGATGCCGACGGCACCCTCACCCTCATGGACGAGGTGCTCACCCCCGACTCATCGCGCTACTGGCCAGCCGACACCTGGCGCGAGGGCGCCAACCCGCCCAGCTTTGACAAGCAGTACTTGCGCGACTGGCTGGAAACCGCCCAGGTGGGTGGCAAAACCTGGGACAAAACCGCCCCCGCCCCGCGCCTGCCCCAGGCGGTCATCGAGCAGACCGCCGCCCGCTATCGCGAGGCCTGCCAGCGCATCGTGTCCTGAGGGGCGCAGCCGGTTCGCGCGCGGTGCGCCGCCGGCCTCAGGCGGCCCGTTTTTGCAAGATCTCAAACGCGGGCAGGGTCTTGCCTTCGAGCACCTCCAAAAACGCGCCCCCACCGGTCGAGATATAGCCCACTTGCGCCTCTATGCCGTATTTGGCAATCGCCGCCAGCGTGTCGCCGCCCCCCGCAATCGAAAACGCGTCCGACTCGGCGATGGCGCGGGCGATCGTCTCGGTGCCATGGGCAAAGGCGTCAAATTCAAACACCCCCACCGGCCCGTTCCAGACGATGGTGCCCGCCTGCTTGAGCTGTTGCGCCAGACGCTGGGCAGTCTGCGGGCCGATGTCCAGAATCAGGTCGTCCTCATCCACCTCGGTGGCTTGTTTCAGCGTGGCCTGGGCGTCGGCTGCAAAAGACTTGGCCACCACCACATCGGTCGGTATCGGTACCTCTGCGCCACGCGCCTTCATGGCCTCGATCACCGCCTTCGCCTCGGCCACCAAAGCCGGTTCAGCCAGGCTTTTGCCGATGCGCAGCCCGCTGGCCAACATAAAAGTGTTGGCGATGCCGCCCCCCACAATCAGCTGATCGACCTGGCTCGACAGGCTCTTCAAAATCGTCAATTTGGTGCTGACCTTCGAGCCAGCCACAATCGCCGCCAATGGCCGCCTGGGGTGGGCCAGGGCCTGCGTGATCGCGTCAATTTCCGCCGCCAGCAGCGGGCCGGCACAAGCCAGCGGCGCAAACTGGGCAATGCCATACGTGGTGCCCTCGGCCCGGTGGGCGGTGCCAAACGCATCGTTCACATAGATGTCGCACAGGGCGGCCATTTTTCGCGCCAGTGCCTCGTCGTTTTTCTTCTCGCCCTTGTTCACCCGGCAGTTTTCCAGCAACACCACCTGGCCCGGCTCTACCTCTACACCATCGACCCAATCGGCCACCAGCTTCACCGGACGGCCCAGCCACTGCGACAGCCGCTCGCCGATCGGGGCCAAAGTGTCCCCGGGCTTGAATTCGCCCTCGGTGGGTCGCCCCAGGTGCGAGGTCACCATCACCGCCGCACCGGCATCCAGCGCCATTTGGATGCACGGCACCGAGGCGCGGATGCGGGTGTCTTCGGTGATGCGCCCGGCATCGTCCTGCGGCACATTGAGGTCGGCGCGAATGAACACGCGGCGGCCCCGGGCCAGACCCTGGGCGCACAAATCAGCAAAGCGGTTGATTTTCATGGCGCCAATTTTAAGGCGGCCTACCAACCCAGGCTGACACGCAGGGGAAGGAAGACACACATGCCGGCCACCATCGTGCCCAACACGGCATGCCGGTGGTGGCGAAATTTCAAATAAAACAAAGCCGAGGCCAGCGCCGCCCACGGGCGGGCGTCGCGCCAGGTCTCAATCAACGCCCCCTGCGTGGTCAGCACCTCAGGCGCGATCACCGCCGCCAGCGCGGCAATCGGGGCGTAGAGCAGGCCACGCTCCAACCACGCGGGCATGGGCCAGGGTTTGTTCGAAAAAATAAAGAACCCGCGCGTCAGCACAGTCACGCCCCCCAGCGCCAGTATCGTCAGCCAGACCCACGCCTCGCGCTCGCTCATGCGCCCTCCGGCTTCGGGCGCGGGGCGATCCACAAACACAGCGCCACCGCCACAGAAATGCCCAGCAAGATATTGAGCTTCAGCGGCAGCGCCGCGCTGGCCACCGCCGCACTGCCGGCCAGCAGGGCCGACATCGCCTTGTAGCGGTCTTGCGCCAGAGAAATGGTCAAACCTGTCAGCGCACACATCCCGGCAAAGCCCAGCCCCCAGTGGGTGGGCACCCATTGGGCCAGCAACACACCGGCCCAACCGGCCACGGTCCAGCTGGTCCAGTTCAGGCTGGTGTTGCCCAGCAAATAAGCCCGCTGCTCGATCTGCTCGGCGTGGTCGCGCGGCGGGTGCGCAAAACGGCGCACAAACTGCACATAACTCAAATCTGCCGTCAGATAAGCCAGCACCAGCCTTTGGCCACGGGGCCAATGCGCCAGATAGGGCCGCAAATGGGCGCTGAAGACGACAAACCGCAAATTGACACAAAAGCCGGTGGCCAGAATCACCCACATCGGGGCTTCTTGGGCCAGCAGCGGAATGGCGGCCAACATCGAGCTGCCCGCAAACACCCAGGTGGCCATGAACAGGGCCGCGGCCGTGCCGATGTGGGCATTGGCCATGGCCACCCCCGTCATCAGGCCCCAGGCCGCAATCCCGATCGACAGGCCAGAGATGTCGCGCATGCCTTGCCAAAACGCAGGGTGCCGCCAAACAGGGGCCGCATTCATTCCTGCGCCACCTCGAAAGAACAGCCCACGGCCAGCCCATGGCCGCGCAAAAACTCTGCCCCCGACAGTCGCTTGCCACCGGGCTTTTGCAGCTCGGTCAGTCGCAGCAAGCCCGCGCCAGTGGCCACATCAATGCCCTGCGGCCCGACGGCCACCACGGTGCCCGGCGGCTGTGTCGCTGTCTCGTCCAAAGCCTGCGCCGCCCACACCTTGATGGCCTCTGTCCCCAGCCGTGCCGACCCGCCCGGAAAGGGGTCAAAGGCGCGCAGACGGCGGGCCAATTCGGCGGCCCCCAGCCGCCAGTCCAGCGCCGACTCGGCCTTGTCGATCTTGGCCGCATAGCAAACGCCCACTTCAGGCTGCGGGGTGGCCACCAAAGCAGTCAAATCACGCAACACCTCCACCATCAATTGCGCCCCCAAACGGGCCAGGCGGTCGTGCAACTGCCCGGTGGTTTCTTGTGCGCCGATCTCGGTCGATTGCCAACGCAACATTGGCCCGGTGTCCAGCCCTTCATCCATTTGCATGATGGTCACGCCGGTGTGGGTGTCGCCCGCTTCAATCGCCCGATGGATCGGTGCCGCGCCCCGCCAGCGGGGCAGGAGCGAGGCGTGGATGTTCAAACAGCCCCGTGGCGGCAAACCCAGGGTCCAGCCCGGCAGAATCAGCCCATAGGCCGCCACAATCATCGCCTCCGGCTGGGCCGATTGCAGGGCTTGCCGGGCCGCCATGGCCTCATCCGGGTAGCGCCCATCCAGCCGCAGGCTGCGCGGTTGTGCCAAAGGCAAACCCAGTGACTGGGCCAGCGTTTTCACGGGCGAGGCTTGCAGCTTCATCCCCCGGCCTGCCGGACGATCGGGCTGGGTCAGCACCAGGCAGACTTCATGGCCTGCCTCGCACAGGGCTTGCAAGGCCACGCGCGCAAATTCGGGGGTGCCGGCAAAAGCCAGTTTCATGGCCAGACCTCAGCGCGCTAGTTGCGCCCGCTGTGCCTTTTGCATTTTGGTCTTGATGCGCCCCTGCTTGAATGCAGACAGGTACTCCACAAAAACCTTGCCCATCAGGTGATCCATTTCATGCTGAATGCACACCGAGAGCATGCCTTCGGCCTCTATGATTCGGCTGACCCCATGCTCGTCTTGCGCCTGCACCCTGATGGCGCGCGCCCGCTCGACCCCGTCATAGATGCCGGGCACCGACAGGCAGCCCTCTTCGCCTTTGAGCCGGTCCTCGCTTTGCCACACCAGCTCTGGGTTGATCAGCACCATGGGCTGGTTGCGCTCTTCCGACACGTCAATCACGATCAGCCTTTGGTGGAAGTTCACCTGTGTGGCGGCCAGGCCGATGCCATGGGCCTCGTACATCGTCTCCAGCATGTCGGCAATGAATGCGCGCAATCGCTCATCAATCTGCGCAACGGGGGCAGCCACCGTGTGCAGGCGGGGGTCAGGGTAACAAAGAATATCTAGCAATGCCATGCCCCTATTGTCCCCTGTTTTGGCGGTGGGTGAAACTCACGTGAGCGACAGCCTCCACTCATAAGATGGGCTTTGGATGGACATGACTTGGGCACAGGTTGGGCATAGGTTGGGCATAGGTTGGGCATTTGAGGGGGGGCAATTCATGACACAGGAATGGCAGGCGGCGTTGCGCGTGCAACTCACCCCTGGCTTGGGCCTGCGCCGGGCGGCCGCCCTGGTGCAGCACTTCGGCGGCTGTCAGCAAGTGTTGCAGGCCCCTGACGGCGTTTTGCGCGATGCCCTGGGCACCCGCCTGTGGTCGGCGCTGCGTGCCCAGCCCGCCGAACTGGCCGATGCACAAGCCAGCGTGAGCCAATGGCTGGCCAGCGCCCCCCGGGGTCAGAGCCACCGGGTACAGGTCTGGGGTTTGGCCGGCTACCCTGAGGCGCTGGCCCATCTGCCTGACCCGCCCCTATTGCTCTTCGTCACCAGCCCCGAGCACGCGCAAGAGCAAGATGGCCCTGCCGATTGGCCGCCATCGGTGGCGCTGGTGGGCAGCCGGGGTGCCACCCCGCAAGGCCTGGCTTTGGCCCGCGAATGGGGCCATGCCCTGGCCGATGCGGGTTGGTGCGTGGTGTCTGGCCTGGCCCATGGCATCGATGCCGCCGCCCATGCGGGTGCCTTGCAATCGGCGCGCCAGGCTTGCCTCACCATGGCGGTCATGGGCACCGGCCCCGATCGGGTCTACCCCCCGGCCCATGCGGCACTCAAAACACACATCAGCGGGCGTGGCCTGTGCGTGACCGAGTTCTTGCCCGGCACACCGGCCCGCAGGTCACACTTCCCTTTGCGCAATCGTCTGGTCAGTGCCCTGTCCAGCGGCTTGGTGGTGATCGAGGCCGGGGTCGGGTCAGGCTCGCTCATCAGTGCCCAGTGTGCGCTAGAGCAAGGCAAAGAAGTGATGGCCGTCCCCGGCTCGGTGCGCTCGCCGCTCGCGCGCGGCTGCCATGCCCTCTTGCGGCAGGGGGCCACCTTGGTCGAGCAGGTCGATGATGTCTTGGCCGCCCTGCCTGCCTTGCCCGCGCACACCCCACAGGCGCCTGCCAGGGGCTTGTCCCAGGCCCCCTTCATTCACCACGACCCAGATGTTCTGGCCCTGCGCCACGCCTTGGCGCATGACCCGTTGCCGGTCGACGAATTGCAGCAGCGCCTCGGGGCCGACATGGGCGCCTTGCGGGCCCGCTTGCTGACGCTGGAATTCGAGGGCCGCTTGGCCCGGCTGGCGGGCGATCGCGTGCAATGGCTGGGCGACTGACAAAAATCATTTGCAGGGGGAGTGGCCCATATTTCCTTGACACATCCGCCAAAAAACAGGTTATATTGGGGCTCATGTTCGAAGTCTTGGTCTACGTGTACGAAAACTTCTGGTCTGTCGAGGCATGCCCTCAGCTCGATCAGTTGGGACGAAAACTCAGTGCCGCCGGTTTCGAGTCAGACGAAATTGAACAGGCCCTGCAATGGCTGGCCGGCCTCAATCTGGTGTCTCACCAGTCTGACCCCATCGACATCTCCAGCGCCGCCCTCACCCCAGAGTCTCACGCACCCTCCGAGCACAGCCTGCGCGTGTATTCGGTGGCCGAACAAGATCATCTCGGGGCCGAGTGTCTGGGCTTCATCAGTTTCCTCGAGTCTGCCGGTGTGTTGCCGCCGCAAATGCGCGAAATCGTGATCGATCGCGCCATGGTCTTGGGCGGTCGGCCCATGGCACTCGACGACCTCAAAATCATCGTCCTGATGGTGTACTGGAGCAAAGGCGTCGAGCCCGACGCGCTGGTGCTCGACGAATTGTGTGACGACCCGCAGCGGGTCGCCCACTGACCCCCCCTTCAGCCACCCCGGCTCAAAGCTCTATCGCTTGTCCGTGCGGGGTACGCGCCGCTGCCGCCTCCCAGGCCTGCCTCAGTTCGGCCAACTCGCTGGCCTGGCCCAATTGACAACGCTCTATCATTTCTTCCAGTGCCGCCAGCCAGTGGTCGTAATAGTGCCGGCCATCGTCGTCCCCGCCTGCTGCCGCGATGTGGCGGCTCAGGGTGGCGGCCCAATCGGGCCAGCTGAACAACCCCTTCTGATGCAAGGCCACCGTCAATGCAAACGCCGTCGCCTGCCAGGGCTCGGCAAACACACCCTGATCGGACGCGCGGGTCGGCGCCACAAAACCAGGGCCGCATTGGGCGGCGATTTCGGCCAAGGTGGCCCGGGGGTCAGACACCTGGCTCATGCGGGCTCCAAATAAGACTCCCAGGCGTCCACACAAACCGACAGGCCGCGCTCGGCCTGCGGCCCCCACAATTCGCTGCCTTCAAAGCGCACGCTGTACAGCCATTGCGCCATGTCGTGGCCCGGCGGCGGTGCTTGATGCCGGTTTTGTGCAGAGTGATCGGGCCACACATGGCAGCCCTGCACCGACACAATGGTGCCCAGATGGCCGCGCACATAACGCGGCAAGCGGGTGTGCCCACTCGGGTGCATTTGTCGCGCCCGCACCTGTTGCCCGGGCGCGAACCTGGCCGGGGCGGTGGCAGGCCGCTCGGCCGGGCTGCCCCGCTTGAGAGCCGCGTCGACCGCCGAGCGGGCCAAGGCGCGCACACCGGGTGTGGCGGGCTGGCTCATCTGCCCGGTGCGCAATTCATGGGCGCTCACCAGGCCGCGTGCCAGCATCATCTCGCTCAGGGCCTGAACCCAAATCTGGTAGTAACTCAAACCCAGATACTGGGCAGGCGGCAAAGACTCGCGTGCGCTGCGCATCTGGTCGATGTTCCACTGGCCGGTGGCACCCATCGCCACCGTCAGCGCCATGGCCTGACGCTCCCACGGGGCATGGAACAAAGGCTCGTCGGTCTCGGGCCGCACCGGCCCAAACCCCTGCGCACCCCCCATGTCATGGACCCCGTTCATGGCGCCTTCCCCGCTTGCGCCGACAGGCTCGCCACCGGCAAAGCCAGCCCGGTGCCGATCATGCTGTCGCGGGTCACCAAAGCCGCCAATTCGGCCACAGACAGCTGTTCGCTCCCCTCGGGTCGCCTTGGAATCACCAAGTACCGCACTTCGGCGGTCGAATCCCAGACCTGAACCCGCACCGACTCGGGCAGGCTGACCCCGAACTGCGCCAACACCGCCCGGGGTTGCATCACCACCTGGCTGCGATAAGGGGCGCTTTTGTACCAGACGGGGGGCAGGCCCAAGACCGGCCAGGGGTAGCAACTGCACAGGGTGCATACCACCATGTGGTGCACCGACTCGTCATTGAACAAGGCCACCATGTGCTCGCCCTGTCGGCCGCTATACCCCATCTCGGCAATGGCGGCGGTGGCGTCCCGCGCCAGCCATTCCCGGTAGGCCGCATCGGTCCAGGCGCGCGCCACCACCTGTGCGCCGTTGTGCGGCCCCACCTCGGTTTCATAGGTCTCAATGATCCGGTCTATCGTCTGCGCCTCCACATAGCCCTTTTGGGTCAGCAGGCTGTGCAGGGCCCGTACCCGCACCTCCATCGGGTCCAGGTGAGAGTGCTC